>JBFHGS010000074.1:0-20551 GCA_041582995.1 Desulfopila sp.
ATGAGACCTGAAAGATCTTTCCCGGATTCATGATGTTATTTGGATCAAGCGCTTTTTTGATGGTCTGCATGCAGTTTCGTGTGGCTTCATCAAGCTCCATGCTGAGATACGGTGCTTTGGTTGTGCCTATCCCATGCTCACCGCTGATTGAGCCGCCGAGATCGAGGGTGATGCGAAAGATATCATCAAGTGCTTTATCAACCTTTTGCTGCATACCTGGTATACGCAGATCCACCATGACGTTAACATGAATATTCCCATCTCCGGCATGACCGAAATTAACGATTGGTACGCCGTATCTGGCCGATATCTCTTCAAGACCACGAATCATGTCGGGAACTTTTGAGCGCGGTACAACAATATCCTCGTTGAATTTGTCGGGGGCAATATTTCTAAGACTGGGGCTGACAGATCGTCGGATGTTCCAGATATCGTCAGACTCTTCTGCAGTTTCGGCAATGCGGGTGGTGATTACCCCGAGTGGCTGAATAATTTCAGCGATGCGTGCCGCCTGTCTGTCAAGTACATCACGGTCTCCGTCAACCTCGATTATCAGCACTGCGCGACATTCAGCGGGGATGTCGAGCGTTGATTCTTTCCGCAGACAATCCAGAGTGGTGGCATCGAGAAATTCGAGCGTGGCCGGAATGATCTTGCCCCGGATGATAGCGGAAACGGCTTTGGCCGCTCCGTCGATACTGGTGAACTGAGCCAGCATTGTTTTCTTGGCTTCCGGTTTGGGCAACAGCTTCAGATTTATTTCAGTGATGATCCCGAGGGTTCCCTCAGAGCCGGTAAAGAGCTTGCTGAGATCGTAGCCGACCACATTTTTCATGGTTGTGCCGCCCGTATGGATAATTTCACCGGTGGGGGTGACCACTTCCATGCCGAGCACATAATCTTTGGTGACTCCGTACTTGAGGCAGCGCGGACCACCGGCGCATTCGGCGACATTACCGCCAATGGTACTGAAATCAAGTGAGGCAGGATCGGGGGGATAGAACAGTCCCAGTTTTTCAACAGCCTCCTGAAGTTGGCGGGTGATGACACCCGGCTGCACAACGGCAACAAGGTTATCTTCATCAATAGCAAGTATCCTGTTCATCCGGGCGAGTACCAGCACAATACCCCCCTGTACCGGCAGACTACCTCCACTGAAACCGCTCCCCGCGCCACGAGGAATAACAGGTATGTTTTCCCTGTTCGCCAGCCGTACAATTTCAGCAACCTGGGTGGAAGTCTCTGCATGAACGACAGCGTCCGGAAGATATTCCCGGCCGGTAGCGTCGTACGAATAACATGTTCTGTCTTCCAGATCTGATAACACATTGGTGTCACCAGCAATTGACCGAAGGGCCTCGAGTATGCGAGAAGTCATGATCTCAGTTCCTTTGTTGCAGTGCTGGTCACAGCAGGACTGTCCTGACCTTTAAGATTATAGATGAAAAAGAGTATGAAAATGACAGCTGCAACGCTATGCAGCAGCAGTGATGCGGGTTTTAGCAGAAAGAATGCAAGCACCATAAGCAGGATGCGGAAAAACCACGAAAGCGGTTTTTCCATATGTCCCTGGATCGCAGCGGTAAAACCGTAGAGCCCGAGCAGGGCAAAAAAGGAAATGGTCAGAATCTCAGGCAGGGAACCACCAAGCAAAGGAGTATAAGCAAAGAGCAGGGGAATAATATAGAGTCCTTTGGCAACCTTCCACGAATGAAAACCCGTAGCCATGGGTGGTGTTCCGGCAATGGCAGCGGCGGTAAAGGCGGCAAGGCAGACGGGTGGAGTGACATTGCTGTCCTGGCTCAACCAGAAGATAATCATATGAGCTGAGAGCAGGGCAAAGGTTGCTGTCTCAGGGCTCATTATCATAGAACGCAGGGTATCACTCAGCTCTGGAGGCACTGAATCCAGAATCTCTTTGGCCTGCAACAGAGGCATAACCTGGCCGATCAGGTCCATTTTATCAGGTACAGCCAGCATGAAGACAGCCTTTGCCTCATCACTCAACATGCCCCGGGCAATCATATCAGCCACCTGGCCGTCGGCAATAAGCGTATATAGTGCGGGTGCAGAAAGGGTGCCGAGCACGATATAGGATGCAGTGACCGGTAAGCCCATGCCAAGTACCAGTGAGGCCAGAGCGATAAGGGTGATAGCTATTACCAGATTGTCACCAGACCAGTTGGTAATCATGAGTGAAAAGGTGTTACCGATACCGGCGGTGGCAATGACATTTACCACAAGACCAACGGTGCAGAGTAAAATTGCGGTCATGATCATGTTGCGGGCTCCGAGTGCCAAGGCCTCGAAAATAGCCTTCAACCCCATTTTATTAGGGGTCATCCATGAGGCAACGATTACAGAAATGATTGCGTATCCGGCAGCATAGGTCGGGGTAAATCCAAAGATCAGCATGCCGATTAAAATCGAAACCGGCAGCAGAAAGGGCAATCCGCCTTCTTTCAATACTGTGAGTACTTTGAGTTGTTCATCTTCAACTATTTCGATGTTGACCTTCTTCGCCTCGATACGCACAAAAAAACCGACGGTCGCAAAATAGAGTACTGCTGGCAGAATCGAGTAGAGAACAATGGTGGTATAGGGAATCTGCGTGTAGCTTGCCATGACAAAGGCACCGGCACCCATGATGGGCGGCATGAGCTGGCCGCCGGTTGAAGAGGCCGCTTCAACACCTGCCGCAAAACGTCCGCTAAAGCCTGCTTTTTTCATAAGCGGGATGGTTATAACTCCGGTCGAAGCGGTGTTTGCCACAGCTGAACCTGAAATAGTACCGGTAAGCCCGGAGGCGAAGACCGCGACCAGGCCAGGTCCGCCGATCATTCTGCCGGCAACGGCGCGGGCGAGATTGATGACAAAATCACCGGCACCTGAACGCAGCAGGAATGCCCCGAAAAGTATAAACATAAAGACAAAGGTCGATGAGATAAGAGCAATATTGCCGAACAGACCGTCATCGCCATAAATGGACCGGAAAAGAATCGTTTCAGCACTCAGGCCGCTGAATTTAAAGACACCACTGACATATTGTCCCCACCAGCCGACATAACTGAGGGCAATGACGATAAGCACAGGAATAATCCAACCTGTTGCCCGGCGGGTGAACTCCATGGCTGTCAGCAGCAGCACTGTTCCGGCGACCCATTCAAAACTGCTCAAATGTACACCGCGTGCATATATCGCGTCTTCCATGAGTATCATGTAGATGGCACAGAAAGCTGCTATGATGCCAAGTAGGCAGTCGAGTGACAAACCGATCTTCCCACGTTTTTTCCTACTGCCCCTGAACGGATAAAAAAGGGCGCAGAGCAGGGCAAAACCTGAATAATGGATTGCGTTCTGAGTAAGAGAGGGGAGCACCCCGAAAATATTGAAATAGATATGAACCAATGAGATAAGAATACCTATTACAAACAGTGCTTTATCTTCAAAGGTCTCTACCGGTTGCACTATTGATTCCATGGCCATACTGTGCTCCCCTTGAGGGTTACTCTATGAATGAACAAGTCATTGGACGTGAGAGAAGATTACTTTGCAACAAGGCGTTCAGGAATAGTAAGACCGGCTTCCTTGAAATACCTGAGTGCACCTGGGTGGAGCGGTAATGGCAACCCGGCAATTGCTTTTTCGAGGGTCATGACAGCTGTTGCTTTATGGATAGCGTTCAGAAATGGCAGGTTTTCGTAGATGGTTTTGGTTATTTTATACACGGCTTCTTCATCAACGTCTGCGCGAACCGCCAGGAAGTTTGGTTGGGCGATGGTCTTGATATCTTTCTCCTGGCCGGGGTAGGTGCCTGCCTTGATGATGTATTCAGTCCATAACTCAAGACCGCCGTCAGCGGTTTTTGCCTGCTCATCGGTGAATTCGAGCAGCTTTACCTTGTTACCCATAGAGGCGATAGCCCGTGTTACTGCACCTGTCGGGGTTCCGGCCGGTGTTGACATGCCGTCTATCTGGCCGTTCTGCATTGCATCAGCACTTGGACCGTATCCGACATAGACCAGATCGAAATCCTTTTCAGGATCGACACCGAGGTTAGAGAGCAACACGACGTTTGAACCGAGAGTTCCGCTGTTCTTTTTACCAAGCGACAATCGACCGCCTTTCAGACCGGCGATATCCGCCATGGTTCCGGTGGGAGCCTTGTCAGCCTGAACAGTGAACTGTTCGACATTCTGCCAGAGCATGGTGACTGACCGCAGATTAGTCTGGGGACCGTCGTTTTCCAGAGGCCCTTTGCCGTTCCAGGCATAGTAACCATAGAGCCCCTGCAAGATAGCGAACTGAGCTTCATTATCTCTGAGCAGTTTAATGTTCTCACCTGAACCTGCAGAGTTGATGGCTGACATACCGATATTATCTGTCGGCTGCAGTTTTACCTTCGTGAGGGTCGAAAGAGCAACACCTACGGGGTAATAGGTACCGCCGGTGCTTGCAGTGGCAAGCAGATAACTGCGTTCTTCAGCTGCAGCATTGCCGGCAGCAAAGAAACTGAGTGCAAGAGCGACCATGGCTATACGGGCAACTACCGACTTCATGTTCATATCTCCTCCTTGGCTGTAATATGTATCTTACCATTAATGACTCACTCACCCGATTTTACAGTTTGTTATGGTATTGGGTGGAATGAACATGCATGGAGAGACACCGGTAAGCAAATAACCCCAAATCATGAAGTATATAGATTCGAGGTTTCCTGGCAGATAAAAAGCAATAAACGGGCCAATAAAGACTCTCGACCGGGTGTTTATATCTCTTTGTAATGTTATGGTTATTTTGTCCTTAAACGTTTGGTTGGTATATTCTTTCGGCAATATTTTGCTTATAGCTGCTTACAGATAAGCAAGATATTGCCTGTCTGCAGCTGGTTCTCTACCATCTCTTTGGTGAAGCTAGAGGAATTATGTTATGAAAAGAAGAGGATAGTTTCTGATCTGCTTTTGCACGTAGCTGGAATGTTTCTTGATAGATACGCCAGTCAGTGCAATGCAGGACGCAGGTTGGTGAGATGTGCGAGCGAAAACGTGGAGAGCAGTCAGTATACCGGTGGAGAGATGATGGAAAGTGTATCCCTCAAGTATGGACGTGAACATGTAGTACTGGACATTCCGGAAGCGGCTACCCGCCTGACCTTCAGGGATCCTGAATATAATATCAGTCATGAAGATTTCATTGCACGCTTAGATGCCCTTATCGGGCAAAAAGATATTCGTGGTGATGTTGCTATTGTCGTGGCCGATAAAACAAGGTTATGCGGTTATAGCCAGATTTTGCCGTGGGTTGTTGATGTTCTCCGTCAACGAAATGTGTGCCCTTCACATATCAGTTTTTATATCGCCTACGGAACTCATCCCCGACAGTCGGACGAAGAGTGTCTGCAGGCGTATGGTGATGTGTATGAAATGTATAGGTTTGTTCATCACGACTGCCAGGATGAAACCGTATTCAGGAGTGTAGGTGAAACCAGCCGTGGAATTCCGGTGCTGGTGAGACATGAACTATGTGAAGCAGCACTGGTGTTAACGATAGGGGCGGTTTCCCATCATTATTTTGCAGGTTACGGTGGGGGCAGGAAATTGATATTCCCGGGACTTGGTGAGCGAGCATGTATCTATACTAATCACCGGTTGTTTCTTGATGCCGCAAAAGGGACTCTTGCCCAGGGATGCCAGCCTGGAAACCTCGCAGCTAACCCACTCGCAGATGATCTTGAGGAAATACACGCCATGTTACCTGTCTATCTTTCCATTCATGGGATTCTCGATAGTCGGGGGCAAGTGGCAAGGTTTACTTTCGGTCGTTCTTATGAAGATTTCAGATCGGTATGCAAAGAGCTTGACTCTTATTATCAAATCGATGCGCAAGAACCCTATGATCTTGTGATCGGTTCTGCTGGTGGTTTCCCCAAAGATATCAATTTTATACAGGTTCATAAGTCTGTTCATAACGCTGCGATGATGGTGCGGGACGGGGGGACGCTCATACTATGTGCCGAATGTCGTGATGGAGTCGGCTCAAATACATTCCTACCCTATTTTGAAATGGGTGGCTGGCAACAGACATTTGCTCATCTGGCGGCTAATTACGCGGGAAATGGCGGGACAGCGCTGGCCATGATGGAAAAAACGAAGCGTATCAGCATAAAAATGGTCACCGATCTTCCAGCCGAACTGTGTGCCAAGATAGGGGTTGAGAAAATATCTGTAACAGAGGCTGGTGCAATGGTCAGCGTGACAGAGGGCAGGCTTGCAGTGATAGAAAACGCTTCATTGCTGGTGGCCAGAAAACGATGACCTTTGCGGCCCGCAGACGGACATTTTCCAAGCAGAGTCAGCGCTTTATCGTTGGCATGACGATGCTTGTCTGTGTTGCTGTGATAATCTGGAATCTGGTTATACTGGTGAAACAGAGAGCATTTGAGGAACTTACCAGGAGCGGAGAGTCACGGGCTGTTTTTTATGCCAGATCATTGCAGGACAGTCTTGAAAAGTATCGCCATCTGCCGTATGTGCTTGCCCGGGATGAGAGAATCAGAGCTCTGCTGAAAGGTGAAGTGGGCGAGATTAAAGTGAATCCACATCTCGAGGATTTCGCCACAGCCACCGGTGCACTGATTTTTATACTTGATAAAGCAGGTACTGCGCTGGCGGCAAGTAACTGGAGGACTGAGCGCTCGCTGGTAGGGTATAATTATGGTTTTCGTCCCTATTTCATTGATGCCAGAAGAGGAAAGGCCGGAGGGTACTATGCGGTGGGAATGCAAACAGGAAAACCCGGTTATTTTATCGCCTGCCCTGTTCTGGATGTTGGTGAGCTGTTAGGGGTTGTAGTGGTTAAGGTCAATCTTGCTCCGGTTGAAAAAAGCTGGACGGACGGCAAAGAAACCATAATGGTGAGTGATGCCTACGGGGTCATCATTCTAGCGAGCGAAAGTGGCTGGAAGTATAGCGTTTTGCAAAAACTTTCCGAAGCGACGAGAAAGAGGTTGTGGATTAATCAGTATCCAGGAACTTCACTTGAGCCGCTGGCAATACAGCGCGATAATACCAGAAATGGCACAATTCTCACTGTTGACCGAAAGCCATATCTTGAGGTTTCCCGGCAGCTTCCTGATTACGGCTGGCGATTGCACTATCTCTTAGATATTCAGAATGTCGAGAATATAGTCAGACTGACTGTATTTGTATCGGCGGCTCTTCTGCTGATACTGTTTTTATCTGTGCTCTATTATCGCGAAAGAAGACAGAAACTGATATCGAGGCAGGAGGCCAGGGAGGCGACAGAAATTCACCAGTTGAACCTGCGATTGCAGGAAGAAATCGCCGAGCACGAGCGTACCGAAAAAAGTCTCCGTGCCACCCAGAAGGAGCTGATTCAGGCTGGCAAGCTGGCTGCCTTAGGCAGGATGTCAGCTGCTGTAGCCCATGAACTCAATCAGCCGGTAACTGCGATAAGAACCTTTCTGGCAAGTTGCAGGATCTTTATTGAAAGGGGCCAGATTGATAATGTTGAAAAGAACCTTTCTCTCATTTCGGCGCTAACTGACCGTATGGCAGGAATTACCGGTCAATTGAAGACATTTTCAAGAAAAAGTAAGGGACGCAGTGAGGAAGTCGACCTTATTGAACGTGTGCAGCGTGTTCTTGAGTTTACCAGACCACAACTTGAGAAGTACGAGATTCACGTCGAGACGGATTTGCCGGGGCCTGGTATAGCCCGTATTGGTGGAGGTACTGTCCGGGTTGAGCAGGTGCTGAGTAATGTTTTGAAAAACGGGATGGATGCGGTGAAAAACTGTGTGGTACGACAGATTCGTATCACCGTGAACGTTGAAGCGGAGAAGGTGATTGCCCTGTTTGAAGACAGCGGTAAAGGGATCGGCGCAGATGCGCTGGAGTATCTGTTTGAACCCTTTTTTACCACCAAAGAAAGTGGTGAGGGGCTGGGTCTCGGGTTATCCATCAGTTACGGTATTCTTCAGGATATCGGTGGCACAATCAGGGCCGAAAACCGGCAGGAAGGCGGAGCGCGTTTTATCCTCGAATTTCCACTTTCCACGTCCAATGCACTATCACATGACGGAAAATGATATGAAACCGGCAGGAAGGGTATATCTGGTTGATGATGAAGAGTCGATGCGAATAGCCATGAGCCAATGGCTTGAACTGGCCGATTTCAAGGTGAACTGTTTTGTAAATGCGAGCGAGGTCCTCGATGTTATAGATGCGTCTTTTGACGGCGTGCTGGTAACGGATATTCGCATGCCGGGGATTGACGGACTTGAACTTATGAAAAGGGTGCTCTCTATCGACCGGAAGATTCCGGTAGTGCTGATTACAGCGCACGGAGATATTCCCATGGCGGTAATGGCAATGCGCAAAGGGGCCTATGATTTTATCGAGAAACCATTTGAGCCTGACATCCTGCTGGAGACGATTCGCAGGGCAGAGGAGCAGCGGGCCCTGGTACTTGAAAACCGCGCCCTGAAAAAACGTTTGCAGGATAGCAGTGCCATCGAAAGTAAACTGCTTGGCACGGGTGATGCTATTGAGTTTTTACGGCAGGAAATTCAGGATCTTGCTCCGACTGATGCGAGTGTCTTTTTCTTTGGTGAAACCGGCGCCGGTAAAGAGGTTGCAGCGCGCTGTCTGCATGAGGCAAGTGATCGTGCGGACCACGAATTTGTGGTGATAAACTGTGGAGCGATTCCGGATGGGTTGTTTGAAAGTGAGCTTTTCGGTCATGAACCCGGTGCATTTACCGGGGCCTTGGGCAGGCGTATAGGCAAATTCGAGCGTGCCGACGGTGGAACACTTTTTCTTGATGAAATTAACAATATGCCTCTTAATATGCAGGCAAAAGTCCTGCGTGTGTTGCAGGAAAAAGAGATCGAGCGCTTAGGCGGTAATAAACCGATACCGGTGAATATTCGGGTAATCAGCGCAACAAATGTTGATCCGGAGCAGGCCTGTGCAGATGGCTCGCTGCGCAAAGATCTGTACTATCGGCTGAATGTCGCTCGAATTACTATTCCACCCCTGCGTAGACGCGGCAGGGATATAGTACTGCTGTTTGACTATTTTGTGGCTCAGGCAGCTTCCAAATATGATCGTGAACCAATTCCGCTCACTCCGGCGGATGTCACCTCGCTCATGGCGCATTTATGGCCTGGCAATGTGCGTGAATTAAAAAATCTTGCAGAACGATCAGTCCTGTCGTCGCATAGGATGGATAACCGCATTTCTTACCTGCTCAATCAGTCGGACCAGTTGAGCTCGGCTGACGTGCATCATTCGCTTGCTGAGCAGACGGAAGTCTTTGAACGATGTGTGCTCGAGCAGTCATTGAATCGGCATGGTGGAAATATTGCGGCAGTGATGGAAGAGCTGCAGCTGCCACGACGCACACTTAATCAGAAGATGCAGAATCACGGCTTAACCAGAAAGGCTTTTCTCGGCAGTTGAACGGATACATAGAGGATTCGTATGTGTGTGATGACAGGATGTCGCAGAGATCGCGGTGCGAAAAGTAGTATGAATCGGGTCAGGAGTATACTTCTCGTACTGCTGCTGTGCCTGGCAACGCAGATTGCATATGGAGGGGAACAGCGTAAATACCTTCTGGCAACCGCTAATATATCAGGAACCTATTATCCTGTAGGAGTAGCACTTGCGACGCTTACTAAGGTGAAGCTTGAACCGGACTATAGGCTGTCACTTACCGCTGTCAGTTCTGCGGGGTCTGCGGAAAATCTGCTGCAACTCCGGCAGAACGAGGCGCAGTTTGCCATCCTGCAGGGACTTTACGGATATTGGGCATGGAACGGAATCGGGCCATTTGCTGCAGATGGTCCGCAGAAACATTTGCGATCCATTACGATGTTATGGCAGAATGTCGAGCACTTTGCGATAAAATCTGATTATGTGAAAACCGGCACCATTGCAGACTTACAGGAGTTAGCGGGAAAGACACTTTCGCTTGGTGAGGAGCACTCGGGGAGTGCCGGATCTGGTCTGTATATTCTGGAGCGCCTTGGTTTTCTGCCGTCGAAGGATTTCAATCTCATCAACCTGACCTATGGCGACAGTGCCGATGCAATACAGAAGGGTGATATTGAGATGATGAATATTCCGGGCGGGCCACCTGTTGCTGCTCTTGATCGGGCTTTTACTGCTCTCGGGAAGGATCTCACCATCCTCGGATTTACGCGCGACCAGGCGGCGGCAGTAAATAGGGAATATCCGTTATGGTCGTCATTTACCCTGGCAGCGAATACCTATCCTGGTCAGGATAAACCCGTTACGACTATTGCCCAGCCTAATTTTCTCGCAGTACGGGAGGACGTCCCGGATGAGGATGTGTATCGTATACTTAAGGCGATATATGATAATCTTTCATTTCTGCATAACATTCACCCCATTACCAGGGCTATGAAGATGGAGGCTGCAATCGATGGTTTACCGATCCCACTGCATCCTGGGGCCGCCCGTTTTTACCGGGAAAATGGTGTCGAGATTCCTGATGAACTGATTATACGGTAGTTGCTGGATATACTATGCTGATTACTCCCGAACTTCTGCTTCGACAGGTGGGAAGAAGGAGGGAAGGGTGAGGTGTGAACTTCATTCGCCGTAGGTAACTCGACAGGTTTCTGCATTGAGTTTAATGTTGGCCAGTTGTAGTATAAATAGTTGTGTGCTCCTCACGCCTAATACCTGAGACCTCACCATGCTTGTTCAGAAAGAGTGGTAATCAGATAAAATGTTGAGGGCCGTAACTGAGGTCTATTTAAAATTCAACTCTCATTCATCTATGAGTAGAAAGATACGAACAATTCAGGATATTGTTGACTGGAATCTCTGTGTCGGTTGCGGAGCATGTGCTGCAATCTGTAAAAATCCCGGGGCGGTTGAGTTGGTGGATGTCGGCAGTACAGGCATTCGTCCGCGCTTTAATCAGGAGATATGCGGGGAGTGTCGGGATTGCCTCGAGGTGTGTCCTGGGAACGGTGTAAATGCTCATGATGTGCGTGATTCTGGCTTAGATACCGCAATTCAGGACTTGCTCATAGGTTCTCATCATGGTGTTTATGAGGGGCATGCTGCTGATCCTTATATCCGGCACAGCGGCTCATCAGGTGGCATGTTGACTGCTCTGGCAAGTTATTGCCTCGAGAAAGAGGGGATGGCGTATGTCGTACATACCGGAATGGACCCTGATACACCATGGAAGAATCGCACTGTGACCAGTGCCACGCGGGCAGAACTGATCTCCCATGCCGGCTCACGCTATTGCACATCATCACCTTGTGAATGGTTGGCCCGTATAGAAAAGAGTGAAGGAACATGTGTCTTTATCGGAAAGCCATGTGATGTTGCAGCTTTGACCATGGCCAGAAAGACCAGGCCAGTCCTGGATGCAAAGGTTGGATTGGTGTTGTCTTTTTTCTGTGCCGGTACACCCTGCAGTGATGCGGTAGTGGAGCTAGCCACAGATCTGGGCGCCAGTCCTGATACCATTCAATCGGTACATTTCAGAGGCCAGGGGTGGCCTGGCACATTCCGTGTTCAGACTTCCGAGCGTAAAGAGCCTTATACCAAAACCTATATAGATACCTGGAAGACTTTATCGCGCCGGAGACCATTCCGTTGTCATATCTGCCCGGACGGCATGGGGCAGCTTTCCGATATTGTTTCCGGTGATGCCTGGAACAGATATACCGGCAAGGGAGAAAACCCGGGATTATCCCATGTGATTATTCGAACGGCTCATGGCCGGGAGTTGCTTGAGCGGGCGGTGAAGGCGGGTTATTTACATCTGCAACAGGTGCAATCAGAAGATGTGGTTGAGGCACAGGGGCTGGTTTTACGTAGAACTGCCGCTTTCGGTAGAATAATAGGCATGAAACTGACAGGGACGCCGGTCACTGACTTTCGTAACTTTCATCTCTTTAAAGCCTGGTTGCGCAATAACCCTTTTGTGATGATGAAAAGCATATTCGGTACCTTAAAACGGATGCTCGTGCGGGGATTGTATCGGAAAGGGTCATCATATTACAGATAGATTATCCACAGATTACGACGCGTATTTTGTAATCTGTGGATAATGGTTTGGCGGTGGATTAAATCTCAGTCAGAGATTCGAAGAGGTGTTTGTCTTTTTCAATTTTCTTTCTGTTGCCAATGGTTGCCCGGTAACTTTCAGGCATCATTTTCCTGAACATCGGCGCAAAGCCACGCAGATCCTCAACAGTCGTCTTCAGAATCTCATCGAGTCGCCGATGTTTATATTCCGCATCAATACCGGTTAAAAACTCATTTCTGGCAGTTGCTCCCTGAGCTGCGGCGCTCTGATGCGGGTCGAAATTGCCGTAGGTCCCAATAACCAGCTGTTGCAACACTTTATCTGTCAGTACAAGCTTTTCGACAACGTCCGGGACTTTGTTGTAGGCGTCGAAAGTCTTGCTTACCTGTGGATCTCGATAACTGATAAATCCGAGATTACCGGTAATCTGGCTGAACTGGATAAAGCAGCCGTAAGCACCGCCCATCTGGCGTACAGTGTTCCAGAGGTAATCACGGGAAAGGTAGGTTTTCAAAACCTCAAAATGACCATTATAGCCATTACCGCCATTTAGCAGATTCGCTCCCTGGACGTTGTATACAACTTCAGCAGAAGTGATGAACGCCTCATGTCGCGGCAGATCCAGCGGTGGAAGTTCCTGGATGTTGACAGCAGTATCCGCCAGTGCATCTGTCAGGCAATGCCCGATTTTGGAGAGATGCCCAATTTCCTGACCGTCCGCTGTAACGGAAAGGATGAGATTGTTTCGGTTAAAGAGCGTCGATGCAATTGTTTTCAGTGTTGCCAGAAACTCTTCTTCCTGCTCAGCATAATGGAGAACGAGGTTTTTGATTGCCATATACGAACTGATACCGCTGAACAGTTCGTTATAACGGCCGGCAGTACTGAGATGTGAGAACACCCGGGTTGAGGCAAGGGTGTAACCTTCACTCTGGGCGGAGTGCTCGGCCCAGGCAAATTCACGTCCGACGATTTCCCTGATGCGGCTGCGGTCTTCAAGTGATAGATCGGTGAAAATCTCGGCAACAAGATGCAGGGCCCGCTCAAGATAGTCCGGCAGGCATTTCATGTGCAGCCAGAATACGGGTGTAATATTATCCTGTAGCGGTTTTTTCGAGTAGGTGGAAAGCGAGTGGGAGAAATTGCCGGTGCAGGTGGCAATTTCTTTGGCAAATTGACGATAATCAAGCCGGTGTGTCCCTATTTCGGTCATAATGGTACCGAACATATCGAGCCATGGTAACAGATGAATGGGCAGGCAACTGACATTAAAACCGATATCCAGATAAGAGATATGGTTTGTCTCAAGTTCGCTCAAGATGACCTGCTGGCCAAACATTTCTGTCGGCTGAGCCGTGTGGAACTGGATATCGCTGGTCAGGTCTGTCTGGTTCAGCTGTGGCAGGAGTGCAAGAGTATCGGCATCATTCGGCTGCAGCTGAGACTGCATGAGTTCCTGTGTGCGGTCAACCAACTCACTCTTTTCTTTTTTGGTTAGTGTCTGTTCGTATGCCTCGAGACGTTCCTCTTCTATGAGCCGTGTGGCTGCAGGTTTATCCGGGTCGGGAGTCAGCGTAACGGTAACCGTGGATTGATTATCGAGGAGATATTCCTTGATGAGTTTCTCGAAATACTTTTCGTTCAGCGCCTTGTCTTTGAGTGATCGAATCAGTTCCTCGCTGACGAGATTTTCGAACGGGTCGGTGCCATACTTCAGAGCAGCCATTGCTTTGCTGATGAGGTCAAGTCCGCGTTGAGCTTTACTCGCCTCTTCGCGCTGGGCGAATTCATATTTGTTCAGTTCGGAGAGAACAAGGTCATGATCCAGTCCGTTTTCCACCATATCTTTAAGAGCGGTGTTGTAGAGCAGAAGAAAGTCATCGCGGTGTTCGGGTTCGCTTCCTACAAGATAACTTATCATGAAGGTTTTAAAGCATGAGGATGAGAGGTAGAAACCGCCGAAATCTTTGCACATGCCGCTGGAGACAATAGCGTTTTTCAGAGGAGAACCGTCAGAATTAAAGAGAATGTTGGCTATGACCTGAAATGCTGCATTCTGTTCACGGTCAAGAACCGTGGAAACATGGGTGCCGACGGCCAGAAAGGTTTTTTCCTTTGTGTCCTGCGAGTCAACCGCATACTTGTCGGTTATGAAAACGGGATTGCTCGTCTCCCGCCCTTCTTCAATGGTCGATCGCAACCCTTTTTCCGGGAAGGCTGCCAGAAACTTGTCCTGAAGAAACGCTAATTCTTCAGCCAGTGGTGCATCGCCATAAAGAAAGATAATGGAATTGGACGGATGATAATGTTCCTTATGGAATTCGCAGAACTGCTCATAACTCAGATCCGGGATATTCTGCGGGTCTCCGCCTGACTCATGGGCGTATGTTGATTCGGGCATAAGCCCGCCGAAAATATGGTGGAAAATGAGGCGAATCGGGTCGGAAAAGGCACCTTTCATTTCATTGAAGACGACCCCCTGATATTCCAGTGGTGACTCAGTGCTTTCCTTGTGATAATGCCAGCCTTCCTGCTCAAAGGTGGAGCGCTCCAGCAGTGGGTTGAATACGACATCACAATAGACATCCATGATGTTCCAGTATTCCTTGATATTACGTGTGGCAAATGGATAGTAGGTGACATCCGAACCTGTCATGGCGTTGAGGAAGGTCATGAGACCACCCTTGTTTATCTCGCCAAAAACATCTTTGATCGGGTATTTTCTTGAGCCCATGAGAACGGAATGTTCCAGGATATGCGCCACACCCGTTGAGTCGGTTGGGATGGTGTTGAAGGCCACAGAAAAGGTTTTATTATTATCCTCATTTTTTATGGCCAACAGGGGGCAACCGAGCAAATCATGCTCAAAGAGGTAAACATCTGAATGAATTTCATCAATTCGTGCATGTTTGACGAGTGTGAATCCTGAGTAGGTTTTCCCTGGGAGAAAGTTCATAAGTATGTCCTGGTAAGGTTCGTGAGTGACCTGATACGTTTATATGTTTGATTAAAAATTTTTTTCTGAATCAAGCAGGAGTGTGACCGGGCCGTCATTGATCAACTGAACCTGCATGTTGGCCTGGAAGGTTCCGGTCGCAGCACGGATTCCCCGTAACTTCACTTCTTCAACAAATTTAAGGTACAGCGGTTCAGCGAGTTCGGGCGGAGCCGCAGTGGAATATCCGGGTCTTCGGCCTTTACGGCAATCGCCATACAATGTGAATTGAGAGACAATGAGCATCTCGGACCCGATATCTGCCAGAGATTTGTTCATCTTGCCATTGTCATCCTCAAAAATTCGCAAGTTTATTATCTTATCAGCCAGCCATTGAATTTCCTTTGGCCCGTCCTGAGGGTGAATGCCCAGAAGCACGACAAGACCTGATTCTATTGAAGCTGATACCTCTCCGTTAATGCTGACACTGGCGTGTGCCGATCGTTGAACTACTGCTCGCATGTTTCTGTTTTTAATGAGTGTATCTGATTTTTTAGACAGAAGCCAATCCGCAACTGGAAAAAACCCTGCAGTGAAAGATTGTAAACTTTATGAATTCCAAGAAATATAAGGATTATGTATAGCTGTGCAAGTGCTGGCCGGTATACTTTTAAGTGGTTGGCTGTGTCAAGAATATTTGCGGCTTCGGTCGAAGTGGGTAGCAGGTATAAACAGAACTTGAAAAAAAATGAAGTCATGTTGCAGCATTCTCCATAATTTCAAAGTGATGGCAATATATTTAAGTAAACTCTATGGTTCACTTCAGAACGATTGGATGGTATAGTGCGTCTTTCGGATGCATGAGGGATGTCGTGGATCTTTCGATTTAGTTCAGTCAGGGATAACAATGATTAATGAAATTCAAAGTCTTATCGAGCAAATGTCCGGCGAACTTCCCGGAATCCTTGCCGCTGCTGTCGTCTCAATAGAGGACGGTATGTCTATTGCCGAAGCGAGCTGTCGTGCAGATATTGAAACTGCAGCAGCATCGGCATATCTGGCATCTATTGTGAAATCAAATGCCAAGGCAATCAAGCTGCTCGCTGATGATGAGGAAGTCGATGATATCCTGGTAACAACGAGCCAGTATCATTTTATAATACGGCATCAGCCCGATCAGCCGTTTTTTATCTTTCTGATGACGTCAAAAGATACCTGGCTTGGCAAGGCCCGAATCCTGATCAGTAAATACGAGAGCAGGTTCGCCGGTTTTGCCGGTTTTCTTGAAAAGCAATATCAGGTGTAATTTCTTGAAGAGCAGAAAACTGCCGTCAAGGACCTGGTGCCGGGAACGCAATTGATAGCGTTGCCGGCACCAGTTGTATTGTGAAAATTACAATTCTGCTATTGCGGCTATTTTTTTGGAGTTCTTTTTGATAGCGATGCGGATCCAGCCGAGGTTGGTATCCTGATCTGCAACGATTACCAGAAATGCTTCGGTGCCTACCGGTGCAAACATAACCGGGCCGTTGCCATATTCGAACATGGTCATGTTCAGGTCACCCTGTCCCAGCTGGTTACCCATTGATTCGGCAGAACCAAAGCCAGAAGAGGCAATGGCTCCTATCATTTCTGCATCGATGCCCGGGCGGGCAAGGCTGTCGAGCAGGAAACCGTCGCGGCCGACCAAACATGCTGTGTGAACTCCTTCTATACTTGTGAACTCTGCCAGGATCTGCTGAATATTCGTCATCTCAATTTCCTTTTCTGGTGTTGTTGATACATCATCCGGTGCTGCTTCAGTTATAATATCCTCGTCAGGTCCCGTAATTTCATCAAAGACGGGTTCCTGCTCTGCTGCAGTGTCTTCAGACTCAAGAAAATCAAAGTCCAGTGCCTCAAGTTCCGAGCTTCCAGAAGCATTTTTTGCCTCTTTAGGGTCAATCTCATCGGAGCGGTTTGCAACTTCGAGAAGGAGAGCCTCCAGCCCTTGTTTTATGCTCACGACAGGTGGTTCTACACCGCGGATGTTCTGCAGTGAACCTCCCTGGAATGAAAGGATTTTGAAAAAGGCATTTTCGCCACTCATCGAATCACACATGGCGTGGACGACATTACCATTTTTGAAAAAAATCATTCCTTCGTTGTTTGCAGTTTTGACTTTGAGGGCGGCAGTGGCCCGGGACAACCCGTTAAACTGCACGATATCCATAAGGTCGATACCGTCTACCGTCCCCTGAAAACCTTCTTCCGAAAAGAGGGTTTCTTTTACTATCTGCCGCATGTCCTTTATGTCGAAAGGCTTTTCGACAAAGCGCAGGGAGCCGCTCAGCATTGCCTGGCTTTCATAGGTGTTGGACGGATAGGCGGTCATGATAATGACGCCGGTTTCAGGATAGCGGTTATTAATTTCCAGCAGCAGATCGAGCCCATTGATACCGGGCATATTGATGTCACTGATGACGAGATGAATTTCTTTGTCGCTCAGGATGGCCAGGGCCTCTTCTCCTGATTCGGCAGCAAGGATCTCGACATCTTCCATGCCTTTATTGAGATTTCTCTGGAGCATCCATAGCATGTCAGCTTCATCATCAACGACCAGAACTCGTTTCATCGGGCACCTCATCTGCGAATTGTTTATTCTTGCTTTACGTCAATCGGGAACATCGTCAGTCCCGATTTCTCATCAGTTAATGAAAAATACAGGTGATCGATTTTGTTACATAAGTAATCTCAGTGAGATGCCAGATATACAGCAAGTATAAGGCCAGTTTACCAAGTGTTGGCTCATATTGAGTAATATGCTGAAATGAATAAATAAAATACACAAAGAGTAGTTCGGAGACGCGCAGGGACGGTGAGACGGTTGGTCAGAATGTGTGCAAGTGGTCAGAATCTGATCAGTTGCAGCTCGCGTAACAGATGCGTAATGGTGCTGTAACGTGTTGAAATATAGATCTCAATCGAGCTTTTCACGCAGGGTTGTACGTGAGATATCGAGAATGCGTGCGGCTTTAGATTTATTATTGTTTGCGTAATTCAATATCCTGCGCACATATCTGCGTTCGTTTTCCCTGAGGGTGACAATTTCGTCCATATCCAGTGTCGTTGCCGGAGCAGTGGAGCGCAGGCCGGTAGGTGTGAGCCAGTTATTTTTGCAAAAGATAACTTCCCGTTCGATGAGATTACGTAATTCACGAATATTGCCGGGCCAGTCGTGAGTGGTCATGATCTCCGTTGCTGAGGGGGCAATTCCCTTGATATCCTTTTTCAGGTCTCGACTGAGGGTGCGCAGAAAAGAGTTGGCCAGGAGCAGGATGTCAGCGCCGCGATCACGCAGGGGGGGGAGTTCTAGAGGAATAACATTCAGGCGGTAATAGAGATCCTCGCGGAAAAGTCCCTGCTCTATCTCATGGAATATATCGGCGTTGGTTGCGGCAATGATCCTGACATTAACCTGGATATCTTTTATTCCTCCTACTTTGCGAAATATCGACTCTTCAATCAGGCGAAGTAGTTTCGGTTGCAACGCGATAGGAAGATTACCAATTTCATCCAAGAAAAGGGTACCGTTATCGGCGACTTCGACCAGCCCTTTCTTATCACAAAGAGCATCAGTAAAAGCCCCTTTGTCATGCCCAAAAAGTTCTGATTCAACCAGGTTGGCAGAGAGAGTGCCGCAGTCCACTTTGACGAAGACACCATTTTTTCTGGTTCGGGACTCATGTATCGCCCGGGCGACCAGCTCTTTACCTGTGCCGGTTTCACCGGTGATGAGTACGGGGGAATCAACTTCTGCGGCCATTCGGATGGTGTCTTTAACCTGCTGCATAGAGTCGCAGGAGCCAATAATAGCGTCAATGCCGCTGCAGGTCTTGCCAAGCAGTGCCTGTTTGGTGAGCAGTCGGGATTGCATTATGCGATTGAGTATGGACTTGAATTCGATAAGATCAAAAGGTTTGACAATATAGTCCACTGCGCCTTCGCGAAGAGACTGAACAGCACTTTTTGCATCGTTGAGACCGGAGAGCATGACAATCTCAACATCCGTGGATATCTCATGGATGAGAGGGATGAGAGAAATCCCATCGGTGTCTGGCAGGCCGATATCAAGAAAAATCAATTCAACGACTGAAGATCGGATGACTTCGAGCGCCTCCTGACCGCTTGCTGCGACAGAAACACTATACCCCTCTTTGCGGACGCTATGAGATAGCGAGAAACGCAGGTCTTCTATATCATCAACGATAAGTACCGATCCCATTATGTTTCGGCCTCGAAAAACATGGTGATGAAGGTTCCTTTACCCAGCATGCTGGTGAGTGTTATTACCGCATCATTTTCCAGCAGAGTGCGATAGACAATTGATAAACCGAGTCCTGTGCCGCTGCTTTTAGTGGTGAAAAATGGTTCGAAAGCTTTTTCAGCGACTTCCGGAGACATCCCTGAACCGTTATCATTAAAATTGACCAGTACATATGCAGTATCTTTTAACAAACCAGGATATTTCTGTTTAAAAGAGAATAATTTTGTATAGGGAAGATACCGGGCATTGAGGTCTATGCTGCCATTCTGGTGGATAGCGTCAATACTGTTGAGCATCAGATTCAGAAATACCTGCTGCATCTGATTCGGATCAGCAATTATTGGTGGCAGATTTTCTTCAATATCAATGTTTAGTTTGATATTGTTGGTCATCAACCTGTTACTTATGAGTGGACGTGTTTCTGCAAGAATTGCGGCAAGGGAAAAGGCTCGCTTGTTGGGAACGACAGGGCGGGCATAAGAGAAAAACTCGGTGAGAAGTTCATTCAGTCTGTCGACTTGGCGGATAATTCTGCGTGAACACTCGAGTTGCTGCTCATTATCTGCTGCATCTTCCTCAATGGACTGAGCCATGATCTTGATACCAGCCAGTGGATTGCGTACTTCATGCGCCACAGCAGAAGCAATTTCAGCGACGGTGGAGAGTCTATTCATTTTCTCCATCTCTTTACGGACATATCTGAGCTCTGTAACATCACTCAGGGAAATTATAACCCCAACCTGGTTGCCGCGTGCATCTTTCCTGGGACCTGTGCAGTAGCTGATGATTTTTTCGTCACCTTCCGGACTAGTCAGCACGATCTCTTTTTCATGAGATTCGCCTGCGCTGCCTATACTTGTCGCAAGCTGGGCCGCATGTTGATTGCCGACAAGAGTTTTCAGATCATAGCCATCAAGACTTGTGGTAAAGGGTTGGAAAATCTGTCGTGCGACATTGTTACTCTTTAGGATATTTCCGTTCAGGTCTGCAACGATGAGGCCATGATTCAGACTCTGAATAATTGATTCAGAAAAAAGTTTTTCCTCACGTAGACTGACGATGGAGATGCGAAGATCATTTACGAGTTCGATCATTTGCTGGTCCATCTTCTGGCTTTCGATTACTGTCGCCAGGATATTGGCAATGGCTTCCAGTAACTGTTCCATTTCAATTGACAGCTCATGACTCTCTGTGACGTACAGAGC
>JBFHGS010000075.1:0-20544 GCA_041582995.1 Desulfopila sp.
GCATCATCAAGTCGAGTATTTGGAAAATCACAGACTATTTTAGGAGTACCCTTTTCAACAGCAGAAACAGCAGGAGGGTGAAAGTCGTTTAACTTAAACAAAATCATCTCACCGCTTTTGGCATACACATTATCAAAAGATATGTCGAGCAGCACCGAAAGAACCTCTGCAGCTGCACTATCTTCCGTATTTTTCACTGCAACTTCAGAAACTACAGCAACTTCCGGACTGGACGGTGCGGTCACAGGTTCTGGCTCTGTGGAAGCGGGAGCGACGTTATCTTCGGACTTTTTGGCTAATGTCGGCTTGTTTTTGCTCTTCGGTGGAGGCAGTACAACTGGTGTGAGATTCTGACCAGCATCATCTTTATTTCTGATGGTGATAGCCAGACGATTTTCATGAACAATAAAATCCTGATCCCAGGCAACATTACGGTCTGAGGAGAGATCTACAACCACACGGGTTTTCAATTTTGGTTTTCGGTGTAAACCTACCCGGATTCCGTGTACCAGCTTGCCTCCTTCAGTTACAACACTCGTCTTGCCTGAATAGATAGTGTCTGGGAAGTCGAGAACGAGACGCGGTTTTGCCCCGTCAAGCATGAATATTTGTGGAATATGCGCACCATTCAGCAAAAATTGAACGGTTTCCAGACCATCCTCCGCCACCTGGAAGGTGATTTTCTTGACACCGGGAGCTTCCTGCTGGCCAAGACTTAACTGCGGGGAAATAAGAAACAAACCGATAGATGCCAGAAGAACAACCACAAACCGCATAAGTAGTAACCTTTAGTTTCGAAGATATAAAATCTTAAACTACCAAGAATAATTGCTGAAACAGCTTTTGGAATAACTTATCCTTGCTTGAAAAGTCAACCGATTTTCAGTAAATGGAGGGGTTGAAAGAGAACAAGCATACTGCTCACTCCCTGGTTGTTCCCTCCCCATCAATCTATACTTAATCACGAGATATTTGCATGACCAATACAGCACTTTTCTCCCAGGTATTAAAACCCGGGCGTTACCTCGGCAGTGAATACAATTCCATACAAAAAGAGTGGGAACAGTCTGACGTTCGCTGCGCCCTGATATTTCCTGATCTGTATGAGATAGGCATGTCACATCAGGGTTTACAGATACTCTATCATATTCTCAATGCCCAGGAAGGCATACTGGCTGAGCGCAGTTACTGCCCAGACAAAGACGTGGAAAAACTCCTCCGCAGCCGCAAGGAACCACTGACCTCACTTGAATCCGGTCGCCCCCTGCACGAATTTGATCTTCTGGCAATCACCCTGCCGTATGAACTCTGTTATACCAATATCCTGACTGTTCTCGATCTCGCCGGTATGCCGGTATTTGCCAGCGAGCGAAAAGACACATATCCACTGGTGCTGGGTGGTGGTGCATGCTCCATGAATCCTGAGCCTGTTGCCGACTTTTTCGATGCCATACTTCTTGGTGACGGTGAAGAGGCCATTGTCGAGATCACCGATACTATAGCACAGGCACGCAGGGAAAATCTCGAAAAACCCGCACTTCTTCAACGGCTTGCTGTAATTGACGGTATTTACATACCCTCCCATTATGAACCAGAATATAACGAATCAGGCCATATTACTCAGATAAAATCACGTGAAGGGGCGAAGAAAGACATTGTCCGCAGGATACTGTCAGACTTAAACAGTACAGATCATCTGCTGCATCCAATCGTTCCTAATGCCAAAATCGTGCATGATCGACTCGGAGTTGAAATTGCCCGTGGTTGCACCCGTGGTTGTCGTTTCTGTCAGGCTGGAATTACCTACCGACCAGTGCGAGAGCGCACTCCCGAGCAGATTCTCACCTTGGCTACACAAGGGATTGAGAACTCCGGCTTTGAAGAATTAGCCCTCTTGTCACTATCCACTGGAGATTATTCCTGTCTCGGGGATGTGTTGCCGAAATTAATGGATACATTCGCAGATGAGTATGTTTCCGTTGCCATGCCCTCCATGCGGGTCGGTACACTTACACCTGAAATTATGGACCAGATCAAACGGGTTCGAAAAACCGGTTTCACCCTCGCTCCTGAAGCAGGGAGCGAGCGACTGCGAAGGGTCATTAATAAGGGTATCACCGAGGAAGATCTTCTCGAAGCATGCCGCACGGCTTTCTCTTTAGGCTGGAAAGTCATGAAGTTCTACTTCATGATAGGACTACCGACAGAAACAGAAGAGGATATTGATGAAATTGTTGCTTTAGTCCAAAAATCAAGTGATGCAATAAACAGCGTCGCCCATGGAAAACGACAGGTCAATGTCAGTGTCGGTACATTTGTCCCGAAACCGCATACCCCGTTTCAATGGAACAAACAGATCACAATAGAAGAGAGTCGGGACCGTATCTCATCTCTCAAACAGAACCTGCCCCGCAAAAACTGCAAAATGAAATGGCACAGCCCGGAGATAAGTTTTCTCGAGGGTGTTTTCTCCCGCGGGGATCGCAGACTTTCACAACTGATACACAAGGCCTGGCTGGATGGTGCACGTCTTGACGGTTGGGCGGAACATTTTAACCTCATGCGCTGGAGATATGCTGCCGAGGCATGTCAGCTCGACATGGCAGATTATCTGCGTGAACGCCAGATCACTGAAATACTTCCATGGCAACATCTGCACACCGGTGTAGAACTCGATTTTCTGAAACAGGAATGGCTGAATGCCCAGGAAGAAGTATACACACCAGACTGCCGTTACCATGGCTGCCAGCAATGCGGACTATGCGATTTCGAGACCATCAAGCCCATCGTACACAGTACCCTTGAGCCTGGCACAACTGAAGCAGCCAGAGTTGCTGCTTTAGATGCACAACCCGGTGAACAGCGGCATGACAAACGATCTATTGCCGCACACGATGAAAACCACTTTAAATATATCGTCAATTACAGTCGTTCCGGCAACATCTGTTACCTTGGACATCTGGAGATCCTCCAGCTGGTTTTTCGTGCCTTGCGACGGGCTCATATTACTACAAATTTTTCGAAAGGCTTCAACCCCTCTCCCAAGATTTCTTTTGGCCCTGCTCTGCCTGTCGGAACCCGCAGTAAAGCGGAGTTTTTCATCATGGATCTGCCGGAACTTCTGAACAGCCCCGACCAGGTCGCCAAAGAACTGAGCAGTAAACTGCCGCCCGGCCTGGAGGTGAACAGTATTCTTCTGCACTCAGGCAAATTGCCCCAGGTTATCGAGAGTTCCTATACTCTGGAACTGGAACGACCATTCTCAGAAAAAGAAATCCAGCTGACCAGAGATTTTATGGAAAGTGATGAGTTTGTGATCACCAGAGAGCGTAAAGGCAAAAAGAAAAAGATCAACATCCGGCCGCTCATTTCCGCCTTTGATCTCCTTAACGCTAACACAATGTCGATGAAGGTTATCGGCCAGAGTGGTTCTCCAGGAATAAAACCAAGCGATGCACTCCACTTCATTCTCGGTTTAGATGAAGTGCTCGCCCTGGCTGCAACCATCACCAAGACGGGATGGGAGCCTTTGCCTGAAGTATAATATGATCTGTATGCTCCCGCTGTTATTCTGCGGGAGCATATCTTTTCCCGCACAATCTCCAGTCAGATCAATGGAAAGTGTACTCTCCTTTGCAGCCACAGGTTCAACCTTGAGTGTAAGGACTACAGGTCAGATGTATCATACGATCTGAAGCGTTAATGCAGGTTGCAGATGTACATATTCGGCGATGAAACCATGTATAACACTCGGTTCCGGGTTGAACCTGAACCACATCTGCATCCATATGGTTTGTCAGAACTGGAACTGCGTTCTGACTCTCGCTCACCAAGTGAAAAACCCGCATATGATTAATATGATCACGGCGATGTGGCGCAGATCAGCGCACAACTGTATATGTACACCTTAAGATAGAATTAGCTGCACAGAATCCAAATGAACCGCAGCCATCTTTTTTAAATAACCATTTATGTTCTCAGCCCTGTTACCGAGGCAGAGATAACGCATCGGAAAATATGTTATCGACCCGTTCTGTAGTGTCTGTTATCACACTGATATGCTGCCTGATGATGCTTTTCCATACCATTTGCTTTGCCCAAATGCTCCCTAAGGAAAATATCCGTAATGGCGGCTATATTATAAGCAATAACGGCAATATAGTTGAAGAATTCCGGTCTGATGATCTTTTTGTCCCGGCCTCAACCATTAAACTGCTCACAGCTCTTACCGCTCTCGATATACTCGGAGAGGATTTCAGGTTTACGACTTCCTTTTTCGTTGACTCACAACAGGTCCTCTACATTCGTGGCTCTGGCGATCCTGCACTCACTTCCGAGGCACTGGCTCAGATCGCACGCGAACTGAAAAAGAGAGGTTTACTCACTGTTTCAGCCTATGTGCTTGATGACTCCGCCTTTCAACTCTCCCATGCTCTACCTACCGGGTCAGCCAACTCATCCAATCCATATGATGTTCCTAACAGCGCTCTGGCTGCAAATTTCAATTCACTTGCTATCACCAAAAGAAAAGACGGTACACTGCTTTCAGGTGAGGAACAGACACCTCTTACCCCGCTGGCAACGACAATTGGCACAAAGCTCCCTCCCGGCAATCATCGGGTCAATATTGGTTCCTTTCACCTGCCTGGAAAGCCGGAGACAGTGTCACCCACACTGCGGTACACTGCTGAACTTCTGCACACCTTCCTTGTGCATGAAGGTGTCGACTCCAGCTTGAAGATCAGCGCTGGCACCATACAGAACAACAGCACTCCTCTCTATCACTACCAATCACATCTCACGGTAAACGATATGGTGGAGTCATGCATGAAGTTTTCCAACAACTATATTGCCAACCAGCTTGCACTTACAGCCGGTGCCAGATACTACGGTTACCCGGCCACCTGGGACAAGGCCCGCCGATTACTGAAACAGTATGCACTAACTGAACTTAATATCTCTGAGCAAGACCTGTCTATTGAAGAGGGATCAGGGCTTTCCCGCAACAACCGTATTACTCCTGCTGCCATGCTGAAGGTCCTGAACGCCTTTGCACCATATCGTCAGCTCCTGCCGGAAAAGCACGGTGTACTGCTTAAATCGGGGACTCTCAATGCAGTCTACTGCTACGCTGGATATATACAACATGGTGAGCAAACAATCACCTTTGCCCTCTTATTGAATCAACCGGTCAACACCCGTGATTCTCTATTGGAATATCTAAAAAAATCAGTTCGTCTGAGTCCATGATTATCGAGCAATAACATGCGAATACTCCATCTTATCAGTCAACGTCCGGATTCAACCGGCAGCGGTATCTATATTCAGGAAATGATAAATGCATCCGTGCGTAACACCCACACAAATGCTCTCGTCGCCGGTATACAAACCGGATCGTATCCCTCGCTGACATCGATAGATGCGAATAATTGCATTTTTATTGAGTTCGGCAATGGTGCTCTGAATATGCCAATAGTAGGTATGAGCGATGTTATGCCCTACGCATCTACCCGTTTTTGTGATCTCAGTCCGGATGATATCGCATATTACGAAAATTCATTCGCCGAAAAAATCTCGAAAGCAGTATCACTCTTTCAGCCGGAAATCATTCATAGTCACCATCTCTGGCTTATGAGTTCACTCACCGCACGAGTCTTTCCTCATATCCCGATTGTCACAACCTGTCATGGTTCAGATTTACGACAATTCCACAACTGCCCTCACCTGCGGAAACGTGTGCTCAGCGGCTGCAGGCATCTCACCGAAATTCTTGCCCTCAGTGAAGCTCAAAAAGAAGAAATAGCAAAATGCTATACTTTCCCGACAAACAGGATAACGGTCGTTGGGGGCGGCTATAATACAAAACTCTTTTTTCAGGAGAAAAAGCCATCTCCTCAACCGGTACGATTGCTCTATGCTGGCAAATTAAGCAAAGCCAAAGGAGTGCCATGGCTTCTGAAGGCGATCACCACCATGGACCAGAGCAGTTATCATCTGGATCTTGTCGGTAGTGGAGCCGGTGAAGAGTATAATCATTGTCTGCATCTCGCTGGCCAAAAAGGGATAAGTGTTGCTGTACACGGAGCCATTCCTCAAGTTAAACTGGCATCTCTCATGCGTAAAGCACATATCATGGTGCTACCTTCTCTGTTCGAAGGATTGCCGCTTATCATGCTTGAAGCACTTGCTTCCGGATGTCGGGTTATTGCCAGCAAGCTTCCCGGAACACAGGAGATAGCCTCGATTATTAACACAGAATATATCACGCTTATACCACTGCCGGAACGTGATAACGTAGACGAAATCAAGCCGGAAGACGAGGTTCATTTCACCCGTAACCTTTCTCAGGCGCTCCACAGTTCAACACAAGCCGCACGTCTTGAATCTGACCTCAACATCACACTTTTACGACAGCAATTAGATCACTTCAGTTGGGATCAGGTGTTCGCGAGAACTGAAGCCGTATATAACAAAGCCTTGAGAAGAGCACCCCTGCAGTAATTGCGGCTTCACTCTTTTCCCGAATCCGAGCTATACACAAGTATACCGCAGGCGTATACTACGCTCACCTCAATATAAGCAAAACAGACCTTACATGAGGTATCACCTATGAGTATCTGGAGCGGAGAAGTTTAAAAGACTTCATTACCTTTGGATAAATACTCACCGAAAGTATATTTTTACAGATAGTTAGCAACAATTTATCACTTGCTTTTTACCATAGGTTTCTATACCCTTTCAGCATAAATTGAGAAGATATATCACACCTGATGACAACGAAAAAGAGCACAGTCCGCATGGTGCTAGAAATACGAAATGCTTTTTATGGAGAGATTGAATGTCCTTGAAATGTAGAAACGCGGTAATTTCCTTGTTGCTGAGTGGTTTCGCCATGATCATTCTGACAGCGTGCTTTACTCCGCAAGGCGACATTGAAGAGGGAAAGCGCTGGTATGTTATGCATAATTGCTATGCTTGTCATGGCACAAATGCAAATGATGGCAGAGCCGTTGAAATATCAGGAATCGATATGGGTTTTAGTTCGTTTGTCGCATTTTTACGCAACCCGGATTCTCCCAGTATGCCACCGTTCCCTGAGAGTAAATTATCAAAAGATGATGCTGCAGATATTTACACCTGGTTAAAAACCTTACCGAAATAGCCAATGATAGCAAGTACCCCTGTTGTATTTCGTGCAGATACAATACAATCTGATTACCCCTGAATCTCAGCTTGAACAGGTAAAGGATAAGGAGTGAAGAGTGAGGCGTGAACAGCATTCGTTGCAGGCAACTCAATAAATCACAGTCTTTGCCCTAAAATTGAGCAGTCGCAGCATAAACCGTTGTGCACTCCTGCCACCCAGCACCTCACCGGGCATGCTGAGAAAGAGAGGTTACCAGAAAATAAAATAAGCCAATCAAAAAAGAATGCTTAGTTTATTCTGTTAAGAGACAGGATGTTACAGACGGCACTGTCACTTTAAAGCGCAGTGAGACCTTTTCCCCTGAGAAAGGAGACGTTCATGATTGAAGGACTATACGCATTTCTGGAAAACGTAGGTTTTAATCATCCGCTTCACCCGATAATGGTGCATATTCCGATGGGTATGGTGATCGGTGCGGTGCTCTTTTCACTCGTCGGAATCGTGTGGAAGAAAGAAAATCTGGCCCATACCGCTTACCACTGCTCAGTTGTCGCCCTCATCTTTATTGTACCCACCCTCATCACAGGTATTCTTGACTGGATTGGAAAACTTGGTGGAGAATGGGAAACGCTGATCATAATAAAAATGGTCCTGGGAGTTGTACTCACAGGCCTTCTGGCTTTATCCGTTATCTTCAAACATCAGGGAGCGGATACCAAAAAAATGTTCATTATATATCTGCTCTGTATGGCCTGTGCAGGCGGCCTCGGCTTCTCCGGCGGAGAACTTGTCTACGGCTGACAGCTCCCTTCCACGCTTTGTGCCAGGGAGGTGATTCACACGTCACCTCCCGCTTCTTTTACCGTCTGCGGAGTTGCAGCACTCCTATGATAATAAGCAGCGCCGGCCACCAATCTTTCAAAACTGTTTTCAATTGGCCGATATGAACCAGCCCAAGATTCGACAGTAATAGCACTGCGCCGACAACAATGAGCAAAATCGGTCCGATACTTACACGCATAATACACCTCTGAGAAAATAATAGCTGGTTACCGCTAAAGCTCAGCCTGAACAAGTGGAAGGGATAAGATGCCTGCTGAGAAAGAGAGGTCATCAGAAAATACTCTTCTATTCGTGAATGCGGCTCAACGTAGGACATAGCTGATTAAAAGACAAATATTTTCGCAACTATTCACGGGACACATCACTCCTCAGTGTACTATGCCTCACATCTGTGAACAGTTACCATTTTCCTTCTGTTCAGACTGAAGCATCCATACTCCGCTCTCATCGAACTAAAATAGTTGCGCTCAGATAACAAAGATACTGATGAGATGAGTTCTCCCTGCTTAGGAGATCAGTCGTGGATACTGCGAGTGATGACATAAGTACCAGACCAGTGAGCATAATATTTCAATCTCTTCGCCTTCTCTTCAGCACTCTATCTATACTTTCAATGAGTTCCCGACGCTGCATAGGTTTTTGCAGGAATTCATCTACCCCACCGGCAAGGGCTGCGTCTTTATCAACCCGTTCACTATAGCCGGTATAGAGTATCACTGGTATGTCCGGTTGTATTTTCCGACACTCGTTGATCAGGGCGAGCCCATCTAGCTGAGGCATATTCATATCAGTCAGAAGCAAATCAAATTTTTCCGGATCATTACAAAATAACTCCAAAGCCTTCTGACTGTCGGTTTCAATAGTTACAGAATAGCCGCATCGCTCTAGTATACTTTTACCGAGACTGGCAAGTACCTCCTCATCATCAACAAACAGGATTGATCCAGTCCTTTCATCTCCCGGCACCCTCTCTTTTTCTTCATCATCAACGACTGTCTTCCGATTCTCCGGAATATAAATTTCAAAAGTCGTTCCTGTACCGGGATTGCTACTGACCGTTATCCCCCCACCAAGGTTGGTCACGATCCCGAGCACAACCGAAAGCCCCATGCCGCTTCCTTCACCTTTAGGCTTGGTCGTAAAGTACGGTTCAAATATTTTCTTACAGATATCAGCCTCTATGCCGGTTCCCGTGTCACTGACAGTAAACTTGATATACTCTCCTGCGGGGAGATTACCACCTGTCGCTACCACAAGAGAATCATTCAACGTTACTTTCAGGAGGCCGAGAGTCAAAAGACCTCCTCCCTCCCGCATTGCATGGTATGCATTTGTACAGAGGTTCATCACAATCTGATGAAGCTGGGTCGGGTCAGCAAGTACCGGCCCGCATGTTTCATCAATATTCTGATCAATCTCGATTGTCGCCGGAATAGATGCACGCAGAAGCTTTACAACCTCTTTGACCATCACCTGCATCAACACCGTTTTTTGCTGTGGTTGGTTATGCCTGCTGAATGTCAATATCTGTTTCACCAGTTCTTTAGCCCTGTTGCCAGCTCTGGTGACTTCATGTATATGTTGTGCGGCTCGGCTATCTGCCTTGACCTCGTCCCGGGCAAGCTCTGCATAACCTAAAACAGCTGAAAGTATATTATTGAAATCATGCGCCACTCCACCAGCCAGGGTGCCAATCGCTTCCATCTTCTGGGCTTGCTGGAAACGCTTTTCATATTCTGCACTCTGCTCTTCCATTCTTTTGCGATCATCGACATTCCGGAGTACTCCAATTACACGATCGAAGCCTCCTATTCTAGCCTTTTTCAGGGTTACTTCGGCCCAGAACAACTCACCATCTGCACGCCTGCAATGCCATTCGAACATTTGAGGCCCTTCATGTATTGCCAATTGGATGAGTTTTTCTCCCTCCTGCTGATTAAAAGGGTACTGCCCATGACTTAAATCCTGCACCGTCATACCCGGCAGCTGCTCAAGGCGAAAATTGAACATTTTGAGAAAGGAAACGTTTGCGTCTACTATTTTCCCGGTCCTGGCGTCATGGATAAGTATTCCTTCATTCGTAGCATTAAACACTTCCCGGTAATCCTGCTCTTTTCTACCAAGCGCCTTTTCAATTCTGATGACTCTGATCACCTCCCGCAAAAGCAGGAAATATATAATAAGAGATGTAACCAGTACAAAGATCCATCCTTTCAATATCTGAATCTTCGTCATAATCCCGGGATCTGTAACCAGTATCAGCAGCAACTGATCTGAAAAGAGAATCCATAGAATGGAAAAAACAGCATAGATAAATGCAACTCTGAAAGCAGCTGCATTTATAGTGGAAAGTTTCTGTTGAGGCCGTTTACTCATGTGAGATGTTCCCGGGACAGCAAAGAGTTACAACTTCCAGGTAAAGTGGCTCCTCTACTGACTTACACATAGCATACACAATATAACTACCCAAGACGTCCCGGATAGGAATTACGGGAAAGAGTAAAGGCTCATTGAAAAATGAAATAAAATCAACCACAACGTATAAATAGAGTTGTCAGAGATATTTAATCGTCGTGGTTTACTGTTTGACATGAATGGTAATAAAGACAGTTGTTACCTCGTCCATCACCCACAAACACTTCATCAATTATTAGCTATTTGTCGCGAGATACACACCTGCACCCACCATTATGCCACCGGCTGTCCTGTTAAGACGTTTCACCGCACTCGCTGAACGAAATACTTTACGGGCAGAAGCTGCAGAAACAGCAACCAGCATAAGCCCCATCATCAAAGCAATAACCGCCAGTACCGATACCACTGCAATATCCTTGGGAGATAAAACGGTTAAATCCATAAAGGACGGTAAAAACGCAATATAGAACAGGATAACTTTCGGGTTCGAAGCAGAAATCAAAAAGCCCTGGATAAATCCGGCCACAAAGCCTAAGGGCCGTCTCTCATTCTCCTCTAACTCAACACGTACCTCGGTAAACCACATTTTCCAGCCAAGGTAGAGGAGATATGCCGCACCGGCAAACCGTATTACTGTAAAAACGGTACCGTAATTTTCTGCAATTGTAGCCAAACCGAAACAGGCCAGCACCAGGTACACCACATCACTTATCGTCATCCCGAAAGTGAGACTGAGGCACGAAGCAGAGCCGGAAACCAAAGCACGGGAAAGAATCGCAAAGACGCCGGGGCCGGGCGTGATGGCGAAAATGAAAATTGCTATAAAAAAGGTTATACCGCTTTCCAGACTCATATTTTTCCTTCCTTTCTTTTCACTTCTCTTAACCGACTTTCAGAGCAGTTCAGGTAGTGCCAGTTATAATGTTTAAAGATAGTTATTCAGTTAGCCATAGATATGAACATTAACGGAGAACTGAAGTCATGAATCATCACCATGAAAGGTGTTGCTGTATGATAAATCTTATTTTTTAGACCAGAGTCTTTCTTCTGTCAATGTTATCCATTTAAGACAACATGATTTTATAGTAAAAGTGAGAACGGTATACTTGGTGTTGTTACACTTACCTCTATCCTTCTTCGCTTTCCGGTTTTCTATGAAAATCCTCCACACTTCCGACTGGCATATCGGCAGAACACTGTATGGCCGCAAACGCTATGCAGAGTTCGCCTCGTTTCTCACATGGCTTGTCAGGACAATCGACGAACAATCTATTGATGTGCTGATTGTAGCAGGTGATATTTTTGACACTTCCACCCCAAGCAATAAGGCCCAGCAGCTCTACTATCAGTTTCTGACAGAGCTCTCTGCTACCTGTTGCCGTCATGCCATAATTGTTGGCGGCAATCATGATTCTCCTTCCCTGCTTGAAGCCCCGAAGGAACTACTTCGGGTATTACAGGTACACGTAATCGGAAGCGCTCCTGAACAACTCAAAGAAGAAGTGATTATGCTTCTTTCACCAGAGAATAAATGTGAATTGATTGTCTGTGCCGTTCCCTATCTTCGTGACAGGGATATCCGCTCAGCCCGTGCCGGAGAAAGTATTGAGGATAAATCGCACAACCTGCTGACGGGTATAGCAGATCATTACCGAAATGTTACAGAGATTGCACGACAACTTCAGGCGGATGCTGTTGATGCTCCACCAATAGTTGCCACAGGCCATCTTTTTGCAGCAGGTGGTAAAAAAGTTGAGGGAGACGGGGTGAGGGATCTTTATGTCGGCTCTCTGGTGCATGTCGATACCGAAATATTCCCAAAATGCATAGATTACCTCGCCCTTGGCCATCTGCATAGCTGTCAGATGGTTGGCGGCAACGCTACCCGCCGGTACAGCGGATCCCCTCTTCCTATGAGCTTTGGTGAATCGAAAAAGGAAAAATATGTTCTGACAGTTTCCTTAAATGGTGGTGATATAGATGTGACCCCTCTACCTGTCCCCTCTTTTCAACATATCCAGACGATCAGAGGTGAACTTCCAGCGCTGCTTGCTGAGATCGACTCACTTAAAATTGTTGATCAATCTATCTGGCTGGAAATTATCTATGAAGGGGATGAAATCATCACCAATCTTCAATCTGCTTTTAATGAAGCTGTTGCCGGGTCTGCGCTGGAAATTCTTCGCATTGTCAATCACAGGCTGGTCGACAGGATAATGCAACAGACTGCACCCCAGGAAACATTGGAAACGATGACAGAGGAGGCGGTGTTTCAGCGTTGCCTCGAAGTTCAGCAGGTTCCGGAAAATCAGTGTGCAGAGCTTCTGGATCTTTTCCGGGAGACAATCCAGGCTATTCATGATGAAGACCTTCAGGCTGAATAATAATTCGATACATACGTTAGGCTTAACACGGACAGCATGAAAATACTCCAAATACGTTTTTGCAATCTTAATTCACTTGCCGGTAGCTGGTCAATCGACCTCACTTCGCCCGAATACCGCTCTGACGGAATCTTTGCCATAACCGGTCCCACCGGAGCGGGAAAGACCACAATCCTTGATGCTGTGTGTCTTGCCCTGTATGGCAAAACGCCACGGTTACAGGCTGTGACAAAATCCGCCAACGAGATTATGACCCGTCAAACCGGCGAGTGCTGGGCAGAAGTTGAGTTCAGTACCGGCAAAGGAAGGTACCGATGCCACTGGAGCCAGCACCGATCACGAAAATCACCGCAAGGCGAACTTCAGGCGCAGAAGCATGAAATAAGTGATTGCGGTAGTGACAAGGTCATTGAATCCAAGATCCGGATGGTTGAGAAAAAGGTGATCGACGTTACCGGGATGACATTTGACCAGTTTACCCGATCTATCCTGCTCGCTCAGGGGGATTTTGACACGTTCCTGAAAGCCAGACCCGATGAACGCGCGCCCATTCTCGAACAGATCACAGGCACAGAAATGTACAGTCGAATTTCCCGAAAAGTACATGAACGAAAAGGGGCTGAACAACTTCTGCGCGATCAACTTGTCAGAGAATGTGACGGCTTTATGCCGCTTAATGAAGACCAACTCTCAGAAATCCGCTCACGACTCGTTGAACTCGTAAAAACCACCGCAGCAGCGGAAAAAGATATAACATTACATCGCAATCTGCTCGCCTGGCACACAGCCCAGGAAGATCTGAAGATCAGAATAACCGCGCTGACCGAGCAGGCAACACATCACGCGAAAGATTGGCAAGATCTTGCACCTGAACGGTTACAACTTAATCGGGCAGATAAGGCACGTGTACTCGAACCCGTTTACGCACGCCTTTTAGAACAGCGCGACCTGCAGGCCAGAGAAACTCTTGATCTCAAAGAAAATAATACGCTTCTGCACAACAATGGAATAGAACTGAAAAACGCAACGGGAGCACAGAACGAAGCCGATACATTACTCGTAACGAGGAAGGCAGAGTACAAACATCTTGAAAGTATATTGCGTGAAGTACGTGGGCTCGACCAGCAGGCCTCTCTTCTTCAGAAACAAAATAAGGAACTTGAAGTTGATCTGGCAAAAGATCTGCAAGCCAATGCAACACTCAAACAGTCACATTTTGACACAAATCAGAAATTCGTTAATCTGTTGAAAGAATGTGAGCAGCTGGAACAGTACAGACAGAGCCACAATAATGACCAGCAGCTAATCGAAGAGTTCAGTGGTATCAGGCAACAGGTTTCGCGGTATACTGAACTCCTTATAAAAAATGAAGCTTTAGCCCGGCAGATTGAGAATGTACAAAAGGCCATTGTGCACAAGGAGCAGGAAGCAAGTAACCAGAAACGAACAACAGATTCCCTTCTTGTCCAACGTACTGAACTTCAAAACCAGGAAGCACAGACCCGTAGTCAACTTGTAGAACTGCTGAAAGACCAGACACCGGAACAACTCAACACCAGATCCAGTTACCTTCAGGAACAAGGTTTTCAGATCACGCAGACAGCAACCTTCCTGGAACAATCCCAAAAAGTGAATGGTGAACTGAACAACCTCCTTACCCAGAAACACTCATTGGAAGGTAAATATAAGGAATATACTGTTCAGCATCGCCAGATCGAACAGGAGTGTATTCTCAGAACTGAAAGTGTAGAAAAACAGCAACAGATTGTTGTTCAGGCAATCAAAATAAAAAACTATGAACAGGAACGGCTGCAATTGCAAAAAGATGAACCATGCCCGCTTTGCGGAGCCTTAGAGCATCCATTTTGCAGCTCATCCATCCCTTATGTTTCCGATGAACAGGAACGGCTGCAAAAAGAGCGCACCCTCCTTCAAGCCGCTCAGAAAAAGGAACGTTCATTGCTTGCCGAACTGACAGGTTTGCAGGTCAAAATCGAACAAAATCAGCGGCAGCACATTGAAAAACAACAGCTCTATGATAGCACGCAGAAGAATATTGCCGACCTTTGCAGAAAGTTGGCAATACTACCAGATGCAGAATTGGCAGCAACTCTTGCCGAGCGTAGCCGGACAGTGCAGCTCGAATACGAATACGTGCAACAAAAGCGTGTACACATTGAGACAGTAAAAACGACCATCGAGGAAATTTCAACTCGCCGGGCAAATCTTGAGCGTAGCACACACGCCGCAGAACAGGTTCTTCAGAAGATACAGAATGAACTCCAGAAAGCACAGGAGCAGCTGCAACTCTTTCAGTCTGAACACTCCCAGCAGAATGCTTTCATTGCGGAATCGTATCAGGAGCTGAGAATTGCACTGATGCCGTACACAGATCTTGAGCTAACGCTTAAGAACTGCAACGAACTCATGAATACGCTTGAGATGAGACGGAAAAAGTGGCTTCAGAACGATGAAAAATTGCGAACCCTTACCTCTCGCTCACAACAGCTCAATACTGATATTGCAAAAATGCAGGCATTAATAGAAAAGCAGGAAAACATCTGCAGCGAAAAGAAAGCAAAAATTGCCGTTACCACAAAAAATTTCACCGCAATTTCTACACAACGAAGCACCCTATTTGCTGACAAAAGTACAGATATTGCTGAGCAGCGGATGCTCGATAAGTTAGAGCATGCTGAACGGTCGGTAACTGCCGTGCAGAAAACTCTCAATACGCTGCAACAGAAACAGGCTATACTGACAGAGAGAGTGACAACGCTTGGGCAGCGCATCGATGAACGCGTCGTCGTACTACAGGAACTTCTCGATAACTTCCATACCCAGCTGGCGGATTCTGAATTTCAAGATGAGGCCCAGTTTCTTGAAGCCAGAATACCATCAGCACTCTACTCTGAACTGACTGAAAAAAATCTCGCTGTTCAGAAAAGAATCGACGAAACCAAAACTCTGCTTCAAGCAGCACACAAGGCATTAGGGGAGGAACAGCATAAAAATTTAACTGAGCTATCGCCGCTCAATATCAATACATTACTTGAAGATCTCATCCGGCATCATTCTGAATTACAGCAGGAAACAGGCGCCCTCAGTCAACAATTAAAAGAGAACGATAAACAGCAGGAACGTCACACAGAGACACTAAAAAAACTCGTCGCTCAAAATATAGAACTTGAGCGTTGGGCGCGCCTGCACGAATTGATTGGCTCCAATGACGGCAAAAAATTCCGTAATTTCGCCCAGGGGCTCACCTTCGACATCATGATCAGCCACGCCAACAGCAGCCTGCAAAAAATGAGTGACCGCTACCTGCTCGTACGCGACCCAGCCCTACCGCTCGAGTTACATGTAATCGACAATTATCAGGCTGGTGAAATACGATCTACAAAAAATCTCTCCGGCGGTGAAAGCTTTATAGTCAGCATGGCTCTTGCGCTCGGCCTCTCCAGCATGGCCAGCCATAAGGTTCAGGTTGATTCTCTCTTTCTCGATGAAGGTTTCGGCACACTTGATGAAGAATCTCTGCAAACCGCGCTTGATACATTGAGCGGGTTGCATCAGAGTGGAAAGCTCATAGGTATAATCTCCCATGTGAGCGGACTGCAGGAACGCATTTCCACCCGGATCAAGGTTGTGCCAGGCCTCGGGGGACTCAGTCACATCTCCGGCCCTGGAGTCAGTCGTTGGCGCGACAAACCGGATAATTAGAGCGAAAGGTCAGTGGATGGGAGGTTAGGGGTTAGGGATATACAACCTTTTGAAACGCAGCTCTTCAATTGTGACATAAATCCAAAGCACTACCGATACAGCTTCCATCCATATGAGCAGTTTACGCCTCACTCCTCTCTTTTTGCAGTGGACTTGATCAGACAGTAACTGTAAACGTAATACATATGTATCAATACATAACTTTTTGATTTTTTTTTGTATCTCTGATAATCAGTAAAAACTGTTAACTCTTTTTCTGACTTCATTTACAATTAAAAATCTTTATGACATCTTCGCCAGCAATTCCCGAGTCTCTTCTCGATCTCAGCACACTACCGACCCTGCCTCAATCGCTTATCGATCTTATTGAAGCATGCAATGATCCTGAACGGGATATTTACTCGGTCGGCTCACTTGTTGCCCGGGATGCGCTCATTAGCGCCCGGATTCTGCAACTTGCCAATTCCGCTTTTGCAGGAGCACGCTCAGCATTTAGTGAAATAGAACAGTCTGTTATATTTCTCGGCATCGATACTGTAAGAAATCTTGCAGTATCCGTTTCAGTACATCAGGCATTCAGTTCCAGGTGTAAAAAATCCGAAATCAACATAAACCAGTTCTGGTACCATTCTCTGCTCACAGCCCTTCTGGCCAAAGCTGTGGCCGAGGCAACCGGTTACGCCAGCCCGGCTGAAGCCTATCTGGGAGGCCTTCTCCATGATCTGGGAAAATTACTTCTATCCTCAACCTACCCGGAAAAGTATAGAGAAATTCAGAACAAACTGGAAATTCAGGGTCAACTCCATGAGTTGGAACGTCAATATCTGGGAATTTGCCACACAGAAGCGAGTGCACTGCTGGTTCGGCAATGGAATCTTCAGGAAACAATTGCTGAAGCAATCGAACAACATCACGCTACACAGACTTTTATTAACAGTCCTCCTTCACTTGCTGAGATTATCACTCTGGCTAACATACTCTGCCACAAAGTGCCTCATATTGATGACTACAGCATGTACTGCCAGGCATCTGCTCTCCCGCCAGAAAAGCTGGAAAAATGCTGTCAGTATGCCGTAGATAGTGTTGAAGATATCGCAAACGCTATGGGTATCACCATTGAGCAGGTAAACAATCAGGCAAAATCTCATACAGATAACAACACTTCAGCAGAGAATCTCGTCGGGACCATCACTTCCGTTACGCAAATTTTCGGAACTATAGATAACCTGCTGAGAGCGCATGACCGGAACAGAATATGCCAAATCGTCGAAGAGAGTCTACATATTCTCTTCGATATCAGACATGCATTTATACTGGTGCAAAGTGAAAATTCAAGTTCCTATCTCGTGCTGACTTCTGACACCAACCCTTTGCATCTGGATATAACAGCGTTACCTGTTCCCTCTTGCTCCTCTGCTTCAATTATTACTTCATGCTTTAAAAATAACACAATCGGCCATATTTCAAAGCACATTGCGTCCCAGACAATGTCCAGAACTGATAGTACACTCATGTCCTTTTTCGGATGCGATGCGCTTCTTGCTCTTCCCTTCCCCATTTCTACTGCAATGCAGGGCGTACTTGTCTGCGGTCTTTCGCAAGAGAAACTTCAGATGATACTCAGCGACACTACGCCCTTAATGCTTCTCGGCGTTCAGGCAGGCAATCGTCTGCAGCTTGAGGAAATGAAAAGAGCACACGGACAGGAAGTTGCACGGAGAGAATTAGCAACCATCTCTGCTGTAGCTCAAACAATCGCCCATGAAATTGCAAATCCTCTTGGAGTCATACAAAATTATATCGCCGTTCTTGAAAACACATTTCTGGATAATTCAGATATACAGCAGGATACCCGCTTAATTTCTCAGGAAATCCAGCGCATATCTGAGGTAGCCCGGCAATTAGATGACATTACGCAAATTACAGAAAAGAAACCTGTCAAGACTGAGCGACTGGACCATATTTTGAAAGATGTTTTAACACTCTTCAGGGAATCAGTATTTGCAAAACAGCGTATAGAGGTCTCCATCAAGTTACAACCAGAAACACGTTCACTCCATGTACCTTCGAACCTGCTGCGACAGGTTCTGACGATCCTCTTTGGTAACGCCGCCGACGCTCTTGTAGGCGGTGGCAAAATTTCTGTCGGCAGTTCTCTTGAAGCAATACCATATGACCCGGCCAGAAACATATTACAGATAGATGTTACAGATAACGGACCGGGAGTTGAACCCTCAATGGAAGATGCAATATTCCATGCGGGAATCACAACAAAACATGAAGGTCACCTGGGTTTAGGCCTCAGCATCGCAAGAAAACTGCTGGTAGATAAAAATGGGGCTCTGCTCTTCGAACGACCTGTTGCCAAAGGGGCACGTTTTATTGTTTCTTTACCTTTGCAAAACTACTTATAGCTCGTAATACACTATCAACTCGCCTGCAATTCCACATTTTGTCAACTGAGCATTATTCTTTGAACATATTGATTTTATTATTTCCTTTGACATTACGTATATTTTCTCTTAGCTTGCTTATCAGGCAGTTTACTGTCCAGAAACATTGAGTAAATCCATGGAAGGATAGCGGTTACAATGGGCAATGCAATACTTGTAGTTGACGACGAACGTAATTTCCTCACCGGAATACAGCTTCTCCTCGAAAATAATGGCTACGCAGTTGATCTGGCTCAATCAGGCAGTGAAGCGTTTCGTTATTTGCAGGAAAGAACATACCAGGCAGTCCTGCTCGATCTTCTGCTTCCCGATATCGAAGGCATTGAACTTGCAGAGTTTCTGACCCAGCGCCACCAGGATACTGCCGTTGTAATACTGACGGGGCACGCTTCAATGGATAGTGCAATCAAGGCATTACGCTATGGAGTCGTTGACTACCTGTTCAAACCATGCAAACCTGAATTGCTTCTCAAAATCATTGCCAGAGGCATTGAATCAATACGACTAAAAAGGGAAGTTGTTGCCAGCAGGAATAAATTCGAGCAACTTGCTGCTGCAACCTGGGAAGGAATTGCGTTTTTTAGAGGTGAACATCTTCAACAGTGCAATCCGCAATTTTCAACAATATTCGATCTTTCTGAAGCGGAATGCACTTCGCGTCAAATTCAGGATTTTGTAGAGAACTGGCAGGATTGCCTTACGACTCTTGCTGAATGCGCTGAAGACCAGCCGGCGATATTTGAAACTATCGGCTTGCGCCATGATGGTATGTCTTTCCCGCTTGAGATGAGGATTCGAAAGATTGCCGAGGGCGACAGGCCGCGATGGGTTGCAGCATTCAGAGACATCAGTGCCCGAAAACGAGATGAAATTTCCCGTCTTAAAATGCAGGAAGAACTGGTTAACGCTCAACGAATGGAATCAATCGGCCTGATGGCCGGCAGTGTTGCCCACGATCTCAATAATATTCTGACCTCAATCGTCACCTTTCCTGAACTGCTGCTTCACCAGATGCCTGCCACTGAGAAGTACCGCAAAGATATTAAGCAAATTCAGAATGCAGGCAAACAGGCGGCAGCCGTTGTCGCAGATATGCTTACGGTGGCCCGGGGAGCAACATGCTCCAAAGAACGCTGCAATCTCAATCAGATTGTGGAAGCATATCGAAATTCACTGGATTTCACTCAGCTGCAGCGTTCACATCCGTCTGTTGAAATTGCTTTTCAACTCGATCCTAACCTGCCTGATATTATCGCTTCAACATTGCACATTTCCAAATCACTTCTCAATCTGGTTATCAATGCAGTAGAAGCAACGGGGCAGAATGGACAAATTCGTATTGTGACGGAAAATCGATCTTTGCAGAAAATGTATAATGGCTACGAGTCAATTCAGGCAGGAGCATATGCGGTGCTGTCGATTCAGGACAATGGTCCCGGAATTACAACAACCAACCTCAAAAAGATCTTTGAGCCATTCTTCTCAACCAAAAATCTTGGCAGGAGCGGAACTGGTTTAGGACTTACGGTGATTTGGAATACGGTGAGGGATCATCAGGGGTATATTGATATACAGAGTA
>JBFHGS010000076.1:0-20460 GCA_041582995.1 Desulfopila sp.
CGTGGATTGCTGTTGGCATATCGACCCTTGTTTTCGCTTCTGGTCACAATGTGTATGAATGGCCTGCATCTATTGGTTACGGCTTACTTATGTCGCTGCTCTGGATTGTTCGTAAGGATTTGCTGGTCTGTATCGTCGCACACTCGATTACAAATATTTCTTTGGCACTCTATGTTGTGAAAACTGGTAGCTGGCACTTGTGGTAATGAGTGATTCTGTGACAATGCCCACCTTGTCTCCCGCCTGAATATCGTGGGCACTTGATTGGCGCTTCCCGTTCATTTTCACATCAGGTTGAGGAAAACGTAGAGCACAGGAAGCAGGTAGAGTGCAATGAGTACAGCTCCTGATGTTGTATATTTCTTTGCAAATACAATAATAAAAAGTCCGCAAAACACTGCAGAGCCCCTTAATCCCATAGACATGTAACTCCATCGTAGTATCGTTGAATCAAGGCCTGTAAAAACGAGTAGTGAGGCAAGTCCGAGAACTGCAGCGGTGCAGAGCCGGATAATGCGTATGGGTTGAAATCGTTGAATCAGCCTTTCCTGTCCACTGAGAAAATCATTGTAAATATTGGTTGTAACGCCAAGGGCCAGACCTGCGCCGGTGCCAAGTACGATGAGCAGGATACCTGCTGAAAAGAAGGCGGCAATGGCGGGCGGGAAGCTTGTAGAAAGGAAATACGGCAGAGCCTGCGCGGCGTTATTGGCGATTTCCGGGTGGTTTGCCCGAAGATAGAGACCTATAATAATACCGAGTACGCCTATGGGTGGAATAACTGCTGCACTTAAAAAAGCACCATTACGTGCCTCGCGCACGTCCTTTGCTGAGAAAATTGCCTGCAGGTAGATTTGTGTCGATAGAACCCCGACCAACATTGAGAGCATGTCAAGAGAGGCTGTTTTAATCCCGTATTCTGCAAAACCGAGCATGTTGCTGTCCTGTGGCAATTGGCTTAGTATCTGCTGCAGTCCTCCACCATTATACAGGGCCACAAAGCAACTTATTGCCATGATCAGATAGAGCATGAAAAATTTTATTTTGCCGAGCAGGCCGGCACCGGAGATACCTCCGGAAATGACAAATACGCCTATCAGGACGGTGGTGATGCCGACTGAGGCGACATCACCAAAGCCGAAGGCCGACTGAAGGATGGCAATGGACGCCAGAAACTGGCCGACCACATGGATAAACATGCCGGTCGAGTTGATGGCGCTGCTGTAATATCTGAATCCCTGACCAAAGAACTTGCCAAGATATTCAGAGACTGTAATTACTCCTTCTTCGCGCAGGGCTTTGGCGAAAAAGCAACCGAGCAGAAAGCAGGATACACCACTGCCGAAGGTGAAAATTCCGGCCGATATTCCGTGGGAGTAGGCAGCTTGAACTGTGCCGATTGTTGAGACTCCACCGACCAGGGTACCGATGATAATCCAGGAAACTCCGGTGCTGGAAAGGCTTCGGTCTGCGACAGCGAAGTCTTGAGTAGACTTGACTGTTGAGGACCGCCTGATAGCCAGACCGCTGATGCAGGCAAACGTGAGAATGAACGTTATCTTGTAAAGTATTGAATCCATATTTTGGCGCAAAAAAGTGAATAGAAAGCGGTTCCGCATGTATATATTGCTGAAAGAGTACACACTCATGCAGCAGATGGTGCAGCCTCAACCTTTCTGCAGTGAAGGAAAATGGGAATACCCGGTGACAGAGTAGAAGAAGTGACGGAATGCAGACTGTACTTCAGTTGAACATCCAATGTTCTACATCATGTGTCTGAAAGGTGCACGGGAAACTGATGGGAATATAAGAGAATTGTGTTGTTTACGTCTAAAACCGTTTGGCTGGTTCAGGTATAGGCCTCATTACGCAAAAACGGGCTACCACGTTTTTTAATGAAGAACAGCATTACACAGATTTTCCGCCGTGTTCCTTGCCTGCGTAGAGTCTGCCGTTATGCGTGCTCAGGAATTTCTTGAGCGGAATATCTTCCTGTTTAAGAAATCCTTCTCCGGGGAGCTGGCCGTTACTTACCATTTCAACTATCGAGCATATTGAAGCGGCAGTTGTCCAGGCTATGGCCCGGCAGTGGGTTGCGCCGATTGAGATCGGATAGTAGGCTTTGACAAACTCATCCCGAAAGAGTTGTTCTTTTTTCCAGCCTTCCACCGAGGCATGAACAAAGACCACGTCATCATTGACAGCTGGTTTTGCATGAGTCAGGATTGTTCCAGCAAGTTCACGCTTTTCACGCATGAGAAGCTCATGAAAGAAAAAATTCATCTGCTGGGCATGTCCCGGGTAGCGAATTGATTTGTAATCAAGATTCTCCACTTTCCCGAGAAAGGTCTCACACATAGTTCCGAGACCGCCGGATGTTGTGAAAGCCTCTAGCTGGATACCGTTGATGACGATTTGTTCCAGCCATTCCAAGGGGGAAACCCATTTATGTTTTCCCTCCTCAATAACTTCACAATCATTGAGGTATTCGTTTACCACTCCCTCCGGTGACCAGTTGAAGGCATAGCCGAGCAAGCCGGTCGGATGCTGGGGCAGGGCACCAACGCGTAGCCTGATCGAGCGGATGCGGTCAAATTCAGCGGCCAGTGAGGCCCCTGCAATGGCAATGAAACCCGGAGCAAGTCCACATTGGGGAGCCATAACTGTCTTGGCATTTCTGCTCATCTCGATGATTGCCTTGGTGGTGGGTACATCTTCGGTAAGATCGAAGTAGTGGATACCTTTTTCGTGAGCGATTGCGGCTATTTTAAGGTTGAAATGATAGGGCAGGCAGGAAATTACCGCATCGTGGCCGTCGAGCTTCTGTCGAATATCTGCAGAGTCGCTTACGTCGACAAGTACAGTTGCATACGGTTTACCCTTTTGCAGGGTCAGGTCAGCACCAGTTACTTTGAATCCGGTCAGGTGCAGTAGTTCGGCAACCAGAAATCCAACCTTTCCAAGGCCAAGTACAAGAACCGATTGTATACGCCTACTCATATTCCCCTCCTGTAGTTGAATGTCTCTTCATAAAGAATGGCCGAACCAAGCCTGAAATGCAAACTCAAGAACGAATGTTCTTAAAATAAATCAGAAGAGTAGTGGGAAAAAGGGAACCAATGTTGAGGGTAGGAAAGCCGGGATCTCAAAAGGTGATATCAGTTGCATCGTTAATTGCCTGGCAGAACCCATCCTCGTCATTGGAGGGCGCGAGGGTGTACCGGTTATGCAGTTCCACAGGTGCATTGCTGAGCAGATAGCTATGCGGGGTAAAGTCGAGCAGGTCGATATCGTTATAGTCATTGCCAATGCCGACAGATCTTGCCTGATCCAGATGCAGGTAGTCACAGAGCCAGGCAGCGGCGTAGCCTTTATGGATATTTTCAGGGAAAATTTCCATCCAGATAGATGTGTGGTCGAGTGGTGAGGTCGCCCGCGTTATCTGGTAGCCGTTGAGGCTCGCTTTCATGGTGTGAAACCGTGCACTATCTTCAGGAAGTATTGCTATAATCTGGGTCGCTCTGTCTGGATATCGACCAGTAATCGCAAGGTCTTTGGCAAAGTCGCTGTAGATTTCGATACGTCTGGCAAAGTCATCATTCTTCTTTGTATGTTTGCGGTACATAAAATGATGATTGTCAGGGATAGTGTGATGAACCATGTAATCTGCACAATGGTCATCAAGTGTACAGGTGATACGTGTTATGTCGTTTGACGAAAGGCTTGCCGCATGCAGAATCTTCCCTGAAGAAAGGTCGAGTATGCCTGCACCGGACGAAAATATAAGGTAATCAGCTGGAAAATCAGAAGGGATGACCCGGTTGTAGGAATAGTATGAACGGCCGGTGGCGATAACCCGTATGGTACCATTTTTGCCAAGCGAATGCAGGCAGTTGAGGTTTGCGCTGCTGACCTGACGGGTTGAATTGAGCAGTGTGCCGTCGAGATCGGTAAATACAACACTGAATTTTGGGGTATGCATAATGTGCCCATTGCCGGAAGTCTGAATGTGAAAGTGGTTATGCTAAGGATTCATTCTCTTTACTGTATAATCAATGGCGAAGGAAGCAACATCAGCGTGGTGAATCGGTAGATGGAAAAGAAATTGGGAGACTGGAAACCGGCAGCATGGAGAGAGTCGCATGCTGCCGTATACTTATGTGATACTAAGAGTTGAACTTCCTTTCCCACTCAAAATCACGACCTGTGACCTTGTCTTCCATGCGCCGTATACGTTTCTCAAGGTTTTCGAATTTACGCCTGAGGCGCTGGGCTGCATTGCGGGGAGAGTTGACATAACTGTCGTAAAACTCCTGTTCATCCTCAGTTTCAATTGGCCGTACCGGTTTGGGTTTGATCAGCAGGGCGGCAACGATATAAATACCGATTACCGGCCAGAAACCACTGAGCAGAAACACGACGACCAGACCGAGACGTATCCAGAATACTGAGAGATTGTAATGATCGGCAATCCCTTGACAGACGCCAAGGAAGACGCCGTTTCGTGAGCGGTAAATAGTTCCATTTCGTTTGTAATTACTCATTTTTTATATCCTTCCTTTTCCTGACCTTCCATCAGGATTGTCTCCAGGGTATCGATCCGCTCTTCCATGCGCGAGAGTCCTTGATAGATTTCCTGGATCATACGTGCCTCATCGCTCTGCGAATTCCTCGAGCCTTTGGAGATACCGGAGCGGCGCATTTTGATAATGGCCAGAACCGTACCGCAGATAAGGGCTGCAAACGTCAATATAGACCCGAAGACGATGGCAACTATGAACACTGTAGTCATGACTGGTTAACTCCGGCTGTGGTATGAATATTCCGGGCGCTGTTATGCCCGATAAGTGCTATTTTCATTTTTTCTGGTAGCTTTCAGCTTTTCGAGTTCATTCTCAATCTCTTCATCAGTTGAGAGATTGTCAAACTCCTCGTCCAGACTGGGTTGCCTTCCGAAGTTGACCATGTCCGCTTCAGCTTCCATCTGGTCAATGCGCCGCTCGAGTCCTTCGAAGCGGGCCATGGTCTCGACGCTGTCCACTTTGCGGATGTCCTCCTGGGCGCGCTTTTTGCCGCTGGCGCGCTTATGACGTTGCACCAGCATCCGCTTTTTCTCTTTCGCAGTGGTGAGCTTTTGCTCCAGTTCACGAATGTCTCCATGGTACTGATCGATGAGGCCTCCATGATCGGAGATCTCTTCGGCCAGTGATTCAGAAAGCTCTGAAAAACGACGCTTTTCGATAAGTGCTTCGCGGGCCAGGTCGTCGCGGCCTTTCTGGACTGCCAGATTGGCGCGTTCCGCCCAGAGATCTCTACGTGCATGTACTTCATCCATTTTGCGTTCAAGTTTCTTTCTTTCAGCAATGACACCGGCGCAGGATGATTTCAATTCAACAAGTGTATCCTCCATCTCCCGAATCATCATCTTGATCATCTTTTCCGGATCTTCCGCCCGGTCGAGCATGGCATTAATATTGGAACTGACTATATCGCGAAATCGTGTGAAAACTCCCATAATGTCCTCCATTAGTAAGGGGGTGTGTTGATGCAATGTTCAAAGCATTTGCCGTGCCTGAATGATAAAAAAATAAAAATCACATAAAATCAGGCAAGTAGTTGTTTGACCTTCAGGCAGAACGTGCGGTATAATTCACTACAAGATGGTTAATGAAACCAAAAGGAGGTCGGATGAGCCATGCCAAGTAGTCCTGAAGCGCCACGTCGTCAATCATATAGCCCTGAAGTTTCCTCACCGGGAGAAGCGCTTGGGCAATCAGAACCGTTTCTCCTGTTTCAGGAACAGTTGTCAAAAGTTGCCGGTGTAGACAGGCCGGTTTTATTGATAGGTGAGCGTGGAACAGGCAAGGAACTGGCCGCGCAAAGGATTCATTTTCTTTCACAGCGCTGGTCTGGCCCTTGCGTAACGCTAAACTGTGCAGCTTTATCGCCGACTCTCATCGAATCTGAACTCTTCGGATATGAGAAAGGTGCCTTTACCGGTGCGGAAAGTCGTCGAACCGGTCGCTTTGAAGCAGCTGATGGTGGTACACTTTTTTTGGATGAAATCGGCAATATTCCTATGGAGGCGCAGGGTAAAATTCTGCGGGTGGTCGAATATTCTGCATTTGAACGGGTCGGCAGTACAACCAGGGTAGAGGTAGACGTGCGTATTGTCGGAGCAACTAATGCAGACCTTCCGGCAATGGCCGAGCGGGGAGATTTCAAGCGGGACCTGCTTGACCGCCTCTCATTTGAGGTACTCTTTCTTCCGCCACTTCGTGCACGGGAGGAAGATATCATGTTACTGGCCCGCCATTTCGCAGGGAGAATGGCTTACGAGCTGGGACGTGATCAAGTACCTGCTTTCAGTTCAGCTGCTGTTGCCGCTCTCGAGGGGTATGGATGGCCTGGGAATATTCGGGAGTTGAAGAATGTGGTGGAACGTGCGGTCTATTCTGCTGAGAAAGATACTGTTGATAAAATCGTTTTTAATCCGTTTATCCCCACTTACCCTTTACCTGCTGTGCAGCAGAAACTTGTGGAAACGGTCGAAAAGCTGCAGCAGCAATCTGATACAGATGGTTCTATTCATCCCTCTGATCTGCGTGAGGCCCTAAAGGAGCTGGAAACCAGGATGTTGCGCAAGGCATTAGAGGAAAGTCGCTTTAATCAAAAGAGAGCAGCTGCTCAACTCGGCTTGACCTATGATCAGTTACGCGGCTTGATTCGTAAATACGGAGATGATGTTTTGGGTAAATCGAAGTAGCTTCAGATAAGATATCCCTGTTAGTAGAGTGTATGAAGAAATGCAGCACAATAGGGCCGGTGAGGTCGTTTCGGTTGCAGGTTGTTGCAATTCACGGGAATCGGCGGTAAAACCGCAAGGCTTGTTACTAAGAATACGCTTTTCGTTTTAATAAACTCTGGTTAGGATAGGCATCTTGCTTTCGTGTTGAGAACCGGTGTCTCTAAGGACAACGGATAGATAGAAATGAGCTGAAAAAGGATGTAACTGTATGGATATTACGGGTATTGCTCTGGCATTTGTTATCCTGTTGCTGCTTGCCGCGTGTTGGTTTGGTCTCTATTATCTTGCCAATCCGCCACTTAAAGATGCTGATGCAACAGCAAAAGTTACCGGGAATTGCGGCGACACCATGGAGCTGGCTTTACGTTTTAAGGATGACAAGGTTCAGCAGGCGCGTCACTGGACAGACGGTTGTTCGGTGAGCAATCAGTGTATTGAAGCTGTGGCAATGATCTCAGCCGGGAAAACTCTGGATGAACTGAAGAAGATCAACATGATGCATATTATGGATATAACCGGGCAGTTACCCGAGAGCCATCTTCATTGTGCCCAACTTGCCGAAACCACCCTGCAGATGGCGCTAAAGGAATATCTGAAAAATATCGGGGCACAATCCTGACATACAAAATGAGATACCGGTCAGGTATCTGATAAAAGGTTGCAGTAAAGTATGAATGAAATACAGAAATTGATCGAGAACCAAATACCCTCTGGGCTCGTGCGCTACAATGAGCCTTTGGCACGCCATACTTCTTTTTGTATTGGTGGGCCTGCCGATGTTTTTCTTACGCCTCACTCATATGAAGAGTTGTTGCTGTGTCTACGTGTTGTTCGCGCACAGGATTTGCCGTTTTTTCTGCTTGGTGGCGGCACGAACATTCTGGTGTCGGATCGCGGTGTCCGCGGAGTTGTCATTCATACAAAGGGACTTTCTGACATTAGAATTACAGATACCCGACTCATTGCCCAGACGGGTTCTTCAGTAGAGGATGTATGCAAGACCGCAGCTACCCGGTCACTTACAGGGCTTGAGTTTATCTATGGCATGCCGGGAACGATAGGTGGCGCTCTCTGGATGAATGCCCGCTGTTATGACGGTTCGATTTCAGACGTGTTTTTGCAGGCAAAGGTAATAACTGAAGATGCAGACGTGAAAACCGTGCATCATGTTGCTGCTGAATATGGCTATAAACGTTCTCCGTTCCAGCAGATGAAAGGGTGTATTTTAGAGGTGCATTTGCAGCTCAAGTCTGGAAAACGTGAAGAAATTGAGAGTAGGATGGCTCAGAATTATGCAGACAGGATTGATAAAGGCCACTTTACTGCGCCTTCAGCCGGGTCACTGTTTAAAAACAATCGGGATTTCGGGGCTCCGACCGGTCTGATTATTGATCAACTCGGCTTGCGCGGCACAGTTTCAGGAGGCGCTGCCATTGCTCCTTTTCATGGTAATATCTTTATTAATCAGAACAATGCCAGTGCCGCTGATGTTCTTTCTCTTATCAGGTTGGCGATTGAAACCGCAAAGCGTGAAAAGGGTATACATCTTGAGCCGGAAGTTCGCCTGGTAGGTGATTGGCTGCCCGAAGAAATTGCCTTTTTGAAAGAATGACCCTCCGATAAACATGGATGGATCCAGGCGCAGAGTCGACTGATATTCCCTGATTCAAAAAAGATTCCTGACCTTTTAAAATTTGTGTCTATCCGTGTAATTTACTGATACCCCAAGCCAGACGTCTCTATACACCTCTCTGCCACATCTTTATGATTTCCTTGCAAATGTGAAATCAATGATGATACTTTTAAACCAGTACCTGATCCACTTTAACCTATCATAACCTATGCGAGGTGGTGCATGAGCTCATATTACAATGATCCCGATCCTGAAGAGACCCGGGACTGGCTGGAATCTCTTGATGGTGTTATCGACAATGAAGGGAACGAAAAGGCTGACTACCTGCTGCGGGAATTAACGGACAGAGCGCGGGAAAAAGGTGTTTCGACTTCTCCCGGTATTCTCACGCCATACGGGAACACTATTCCTCCGGCGGATGAAGAACATATTCCGGGTGATTCCTACACGGCTATGCACGTTGCTTCCTATGTACGTTGGAACGCAATGGCTATGGTGGCAAAAGCTAATAAGGATGGCAAAGGACTTGGTGGTCATATTGCCACGTACACATCTGTTTCGGCGATGTATGAGGTTGGCTTTAACTGGTTCTTTCGCGGACCTGAGGCAGAGTTTGGGGCAGATATGATCTATTTTCAGGGGCACAGTTCTCCTGGAATCTACTCACGGGCTTTCGTTGAGGGGCGCCTGGATGAGGAGCAATTGAATAATTTCAGGCAGGAGGTAAGTGGGCATGGCTTATCTTCATATCCGCATCCCTGGCTGATGCCGAACTTCTGGCAGTTTCCAACAGTATCTATGGGGCTCGGTCCTATGGCAGCTATCTATCAGGCCCGCTTTATGAAGTATATGGACAGCCGTGAACTGAAGAAAGCTGGAGATCGTAAGGTATGGGTTTTTATGGGTGATGGGGAATCAGATGAGCCTGAATCGTTGGGCGCCTTATCGGTCGCTGCCCGGGAAAAACTTGATAACCTTATCTTTGTGGTGAATTGTAACCTGCAGCGTCTTGATGGACCTGTGCGAGGTAATGGCAAGATAATTCAGGAGCTTGAGGGCCGTTTTCGGGGTGCAGGCTGGCATGTGATTAAATTGTTGTGGGGCAGTGAATGGGATGCAATACTCGCCCGTGATAAAGAGGGCTTACTGCTGGAAAAATTTGGCAACATGGTTGATGGCGACTTTCAGACCATCAGAGCCCGCGGGCCTGAGTATCTGCGTGAAAAGGTTTTTGGCAGTGACCCGCGCTTGATGGCACTTGTAGAGGACATGAGCGATCAGCAGCTCTGGCAGATGACTCGGGGCGGCCATGATCCGCGTAAGGTCTATTCCGCATTCTCGGCTGCTACCCGGTTTAAGGGGAAGCCGACCGTTATTCTGGTAAAGACCATAAAAGGCTTTGGCATGGGGCAGGCCGGCGAATCCGTCATGGTTGCCCATAATGTGAAAAAGATGGATATCGAGTCATTGAAAGCCTTTCGGGACCGGTTCCATGTACCGCTAGAAGATGAGCAGTTGACAGACCTGCCGTTTATCAGACCGCCTGAAGGCAGTGCTGAAGATCTGTTTATCAAAGAGCGACGCAAGGCAATGGGGGGGCCGGTTCCCTATAGAGAGACCGAGCATATTTCGGTTCAGGCGCCGCCACTTGAGGTGTTTAAAGGTGTGCTTGGCTCATCGAAAGGACGGGAATTATCGACTACCATGGCATTTGTGCGTCTGCTTGGCGCACTGGTGAAAGATAAGCAGATAGGTCAGAATATTGTGCCGATAATTCCGGATGAGGCACGTACCTTCGGTATGGAAGGACTCTTCAGGCAGCTTGGCATCTATGCGCCGACCGGTCAGTTGTACGAGCCGCAGGATTCCGAAACCATTTCCTGGTATCGCGAAGATCCAAAAGGGCAGATCCTGGAAGAAGGCATCACCGAGGCGGGAGCAATCTCTTCCTGGCTGGCCGCGGCCACGGCGCATTATAACTATGGTGTGCCGATGATTCCCTTTTACGCCTTTTATTCAATGTTTGGTTTTCAGCGTATAGGTGATCAGCTCTGGGCTGCAGGAGACAGCAGGGCACGTGGTTTTCTGATGGGGGCTACTGCCGGACGCACAACCCTTAATGGTGAAGGGCTTCAGCATCAGGATGGCCAGGCGCTACTTTTTGCCTCTACATTTCCCACTTGTCTTGCCTATGATCCGACCTTTAGCTACGAGGTCGGGGTGCTTGTGCAGAAGGGCATTGAGCGGATGTTTGAAAAAGGTGAGGATGTTTTTTATTACATCACACTGTTGAACGAAAATTATGAACATCCTGATATGCCGGAAGGCGTCGAGGATGGTATTAACCGCGGCATGTATCTCTATCGTAAGGGCGATGAGGGGAAGCTGCGGGTTCAGCTTATGGGTAGCGGCTCTATCCTGCGCGAGGTCATCGCTGCGGCTGATCTGCTCAAAGATGATTTTTCTGTTCAGGCTGATATCTGGTCGATTCTTGGGGTCAATCAGCTGCATCGCAACGGTATGGAAGTGGACGATTGGAACCGTAACCATCCGGAAGAACCTTCAAAGAAATCCTATGTAGAGGAGCAACTCGCAGGATTTGAGGGACCAGCCATTATCAGTACCGATTATGTACAGGCCTATAGCGAACAATTGCGCCGACTGATCCCGAACCCGCTTACAGTTCTCGGGACTGACGGCTATGGGCGCAGTGACCGAAGAGAAGTCCTGCGCGATTTCTTTAAAGTCGACAGATACCATATCGTTGTTGCCGCGCTTAAAGCATTGGCTGATCAGGGTAACCTGCCACTTACCACTGTATCTGAGGCTATCAGGAAGTATGAAATAAATCCGGATGCACCACATCCGGTTAACCGCTGAGAGGAGGAGGGGCAATGGCAGTTGAAAAGATAGTGGTGCCGGATTTTGGTGATGTCCAGGAGATCAATGTTGTTGAAGTCTACATTAAAGCGGGAGATACCGTTGAGGTCGAGAGCCCGCTGATCGCACTCGAGAGTGAAAAGGCGGTCATGGACATACCATCACCGTTTGCCGGTGTGATTACCGAGGTGAAGATCAAGGAAGATGACATTGTGAAGAGCGGGGATCTTATCGCCTTGGTAGAAATTGCCGGAGAGGGAGCAGCAGTCCCGGAACCGGAATCTGAGAAAGAAGTGGTTGAATCGTTAGAACCTGCTACCTCTGCGGATGTGCCAATGCCGGAACCTGCAAAAGTTGCCACACCTGAACCGGTCGCCGATGTCAAAGAGGATGTTCAGGGTGTAGAAGAAGATAGTGGGTCATTTCATGCCACACCATCACTGCGGGCATATGCCCGGGAGCTTGGTGTCGACCTTGCGCAGGTGAAAGCCACGGGCCCGAAGGGAAGAATCCTGAAAGAAGATGTGCAGGCTCTGGTAAAACAGGCGCTGCAAGGGGCCTCTCTGCCTGCTTCCGGCAGTGGTGCAGGTTTACCGGTGGAAAAACCGCTTGAAGATTTCAGCGTATACGGTGAAATCGAAGAGCTAACTCTTGGCCGCATCAAGAAAATATCAGGTCCTCATCTGCACCGCAGTTGGGTAACTATCCCCCATGTAACCCATTTTGATGAGGCGGATGTTACCGAGCTTGAAGCTTTCCGTAAGCAGATGAATGAAGAGGCGGGAAAAGATGGTACCCGTTTCAGTTCGCTGGTCTTTATAATAAAGGCTGTGGTTGCGGCCCTGCATGAATTCCCGATGTTCAACAGTTCACTGGTGCCGGGTGGCGAGAAGGTTATCCTGAAGCGATATTATAATATCGGTATTGCTGTAGACACCCCGAATGGACTTGTTGTCCCGGTAATCAAGCAGGCAGATACGAAAGGAATGCGGGGAATTGCTGAAGAGCTTGGGAGACTGAGTGCCAGTGCCCGGGATGGCAAGCTGGCGATTGCAGATTTGCAGGGCGCTTCCTTTACTATTTCAAGTCTTGGAGGTATTGGCGGCACAAATTTTACACCTATCGTCAACGGACCGCAGGTCGCTATTCTCGGCTTATCGCGCAATTATATGAAACCGCACTGGAGTAAGGAGCAGCAACAGTTTATTCCACGGCTTACTCTGCCATTTTCACTTTCATACGATCATCGGGTTATTGACGGCGCAGATGCTGCCAGGTTCTGCCGGGCTTTAAGTCGGGCAATCGAAGATCTGAGAAGAGCATTGCTGTGATAACTGATGATATTGATAAAAAACTATCATGTAATTGTCTATTTCGTTAATATGGGTCTGTTTGAATAGCGAAGGCGGCGGTGTGGTGAAACGATGACCATGCAGAACACGGTGTGTTGTAAAGGATGAAAGGAGAACTTATGTCAACAGATTCCAAATATGATGTTGTAGTGCTTGGTGGTGGGCCGGGCGGTTATACGGCCGCGTTCCGCGCTGCTGATCTCGGGCTGTCAGTCTGTCTTGTTGAACAGGCAAGCCGGCTTGGTGGAGTATGCCTCAATGTTGGTTGTATTCCTTCAAAGACCCTGCTGCATGGTGCTGTTGTGATTGAAGAGGCTGAGGCGGCAGCAGAATTCGGGATATCATTCGGTGCGCCCACGGTCGACCTCGATGCCTTCAGGGCCCATAAGGAGAGTGTGATACAGCAACTTACGGGTGGCCTTGATCAGCTCAGCAAGGCACGTAAAATTACCAGGGTTACCGGGCTGGGGCGATTTAAGGATACCTCTACCCTGGTGATTTCCGGAGAAGAAGGTGAGAGCGAGGTTACTTTTGCCAACTGTATTATTGCTACCGGCTCCCATCCCTTCATGCTGCCAGGGTTACCTGATGACGACCGCATCTGGGATTCAAGTGACGCGCTGGCCTTAAAATTTGTCCCAAAACGTTTTCTGATTATCGGTGGCGGCATCATAGGTATGGAGATGGCCCAGATCTATAGCGGGCTTGGGGCTGAGATCACCATTGTCGAGATGCTTGATCATATTATCCCGCCGGCGGATAAAGATCTGGTGCAGCCGTTGTTTCAGAAATTGAAAAAGAAATATACGATTCTCACCAAAACCAAGGTAACCGGCATTACCGCAGCTGAAGGTGGCATCACCGCAACATTTGAGGGAGATAAAGCCCCTGCAAGCGGTGAGTTCGATGCGGTCCTGGTGGCTGTGGGGCGCAAACCTAATACGGAGAATTTCGGACGCGAAACTGTAGGTCTTGGCCTTGATGATCGTGGATTTATAGCTGTAAACCAGCAGCAGCAGACAGGGATACCGAATATATACGCCATTGGTGATGTGGTCGGTGAGCCGATGCTGGCGCATAAGGCAACCCATGAAGGAAAGGTGGCCGCAGAGGTTATCGCAGGTCATAAGGCCGCCTTTGATCCGATGACTATCCCTTCTGTTGCCTACACGCATCCGGAGATTGCCTGGATGGGGCTTACCGAGAAAGAAGCCAAAGCCCAGAATATTGCCTATGACAAGGGTAAATTCCCCTGGGGCGCTTCGGGCAGAGCACTCAGTTCCGGCGCAGCTATCGGTGTGACCAAAGTTCTGTTTGATAAAGAGACCGGGCGCATTCTTGGAGCCGGAATCTGCGGCCAGAATGCGGGTGAGCTTATTCACGAAGCAGTTCTGGCACTTGAGATGGGTGCCGACGCTGAGGATATCAGCAAAACAGTTCACGCCCATCCTACTCTTGCTGAAACTTTCGCCTTTGCCGCAGAAATTGTTGACGGCTCTATCACTGACGCGTTACCTTCCAGGAAGTAATCGTAAAACGGACTGTCTTTCCGGGCAGTCCGTTTTTTTCTGTCCCTCCTCATCTCGGACTGCTCTGGTGTTATCCTCTCTGAAGTCGTAATGCAACTTACCGAAGAACAGCGTCGTATTGTCCGGCATAAGAATGGGCATGCCCTTGTCAGTGCCGTTGCCGGATCGGGCAAGACCACGACCATGGTGGCGCGTGTCCAGCAGTTGCTTGAACAGGGTTGCGCACCTCGTGACCTGCTGGTGCTTATGTTCAATCGCTCGGCGCGGGATAGTTTTGCCGAGGCGTTGAACAGGCGGTTGGACGGAACCGGCCTGGCCGTTCCCGATGTCCGAACCTACCATTCCCTAGGTTTACGGCTGGTTGAGAGCTTTACCCGAAAAGGTGTCTTGCCTGCGTATAAACTGGTAACTGATGAACGCATTCGGGAAAAGCTGGCCAAGCAGGCCCTGAACTCTGCCTATAAAGAGGAAAACGGTGACCACGCCTGGGCGACAAAAGAAGATCTGGAGGAGTTTCTGCGCTTCATCGATCTGGTGAAGGCGGGCATAGTTACATCAGAACAATGCTTCGAACAGGAAAATATTGCCGGAAAATGTAGCTATTTCATTGAGGCATTCAAAAACTATGAGCAGGGGCGTTGTGGCCAGCGGATTCGTTTTTATGAAGATCTGGTACATGAGCCGCTGATGGCAATGCTGCAGGATAGGAATCTTGCCACCTGGGTCAGTAACAGAGTAGAGCAGATCATTGTTGACGAGTATCAGGATATCAATGAGGTTCAGCAGCAGTTGCTGAAGATTCTGGCGGGCAGCCGGGCCAAGGTTATGGTGGTGGGCGATGTCGATCAGTGCATCTACGAGTGGCGCGGTGCCAGACCTGAATATATCACCAGTCGTTTTCAGCATGATTTTCCTGCTCCGAGCAGATACCTGCTCTCCTATACCTTTCGCTATGGGCATCGATTATCACTTGCCGCGAATCATCTCATCAGCAGGAACCAGCTGCGTGACAGGAAGCTCTGCCTTTCAGCCCCGACAAATTTCGATACCAGAATTACACTGTATGAAGAGGCGGATAGGCATCCTATCCTCAAAATCGTAGCAGAGTGGCTTGATACGGGACGTATGCTGGATGATGCTGCAGTACTTGTGCGACTGTTCGGCATGAGTGTGCCGCTTGAACTGGCGCTGCTCGATGCGGATATTCCGTATCGCCTGCAAGGGCATGAACAGGTGTTTGAGTGTCGTGAAGTGAAGGCCCTGATCGGTTATCTAAAACTCTGCAGTGGTGACCTGGAACAGGAAGATCAGCAGGCGCGGACAGAGTATCTGATCGCAATGTTATCGCAGCCGCATCTGGGGGTGCGGCAGGAAGAGATCGAGAAACTGGCGGCTCAGATTGCAGTGAATCCACGTGAAGCTCCGACGCGGATATTGTGGCAGATGCAGAGTGAAATGCCAGCCTTTATCAAAAAGAAAATCGCCCAGACCTCAGACGACTGGCAGTGGTTAATGCGCAGATCTGTTACAGGCCGTGCTGATCTATTGTTGACTGAAATTATCTCGCGCCTTGATCTGTACGAGTTTTTCGGTAAATTTTCCTCCAGACAGGCAACGGCGGAAAACCGTATCGAAACCTGCAGGTCATTTGTCGATTTTGCAGCACGGCAGAAGCTGAATACGAAAGAATTTCTGGAGAAGCTGGAAGCGTTGAAAAAACGGGCGGGTTCCCGGGCGGGTGACGGCTTACTCATAACGTCTGTGCATCGTGCTAAAGGGCTGGAGTGGCCATTGGTGGTTATTCCGGGCTTAAAGGATGGCTCCTTTCCCTTTGTGGCCGGGGCCGGAGAAGGGGCTGCCGAAAATCTTGAAGATGAGCGCAGACTCTTTTATGTGGCAGTAACGAGGGGAATTGAGAAAGTCGCCCTTATTCATCCGCCGGATTCGACGTTGAGCATGCGGATTGCTCAGGGGTTCGGCTCTGCTCCTGTTGAAACTCGGAAGGCAAGTCGCTTTCTTTTTGAAGCGAACCTCGGCTTGAGTGAGAGGGTCGGTGACCTGATAATGCGGTCTTCGCAGCCGGGTGGCGCTGAGGTTCCAATGCTCACAGCTGTCGATATTCAGATTGCCAACGACTATCTGCAGGCCGTGAATGCAGGTGCTGCTCCAGTAGGGCAAGCCGAGCAGGCAACGAGGATAGAGCCGGAAAAGAAACAGCACACCTTGCGTATTTCAGATCTTGAAAAAGGTGTGATGGTACACCATCGTGTTTTTGGGGAGGGTAAAATTGTTGAAGTGCTTGGTCGCAGCCAAGGCAGAATCCGGGTTCGATTTGAGGAGCATGGGGAAAAGACCCTGATACTCTCTTTTGCCCCACTCACACTTCGCCGGTAATTGCAGGTATATTATTTGTCGAGGGCCAGTCGGGCACCGATATATATCATCACTGAACCGGTGAGGCTGTCAAATATCTTGCTCACTTTCGGGCGTTCCAGCCAGCCTTTGGCGTGGTCGATCATCGATGCCAGCAGACACTGCCAGATCATGGCGACGGTAAAATGAATACCGGCAACCAGCAGCGCCTGGGTAAGTGCAGGTTTGGCCGGGTTGATAAACTGGGGTAGAAAAGCCATATAAAAGATAATAGCTTTAGGGTTCAGCACGTTCGAGAGAAAACCTTCGCGAAAAGAGCGCCAGCAGCTAAACGTCCGACTCTTTACCGCTGGTTCGGCAAAGATGACTCCCCCTGATTTACTGATAACCCGGCGCCAGCTGCTTATTCCAAGCCAGACCAGATAACAGGCCCCCGCAGTTTTTAAAGCGGTAAATGCCCAGGCCGTCTGCAGGAGAATAACCGAGATGCCGAGAGCGGATATGGTTGCATGGATAAAGAGGCCGCTGCAGATTCCGAGACTGGTTACCGCGCCATCACTCCAGCCGCCGCGGGCGCTGTTGCGGATGATCAGCATCGTGTCGATTCCGGGTGTCAGTGTCAGCAGAGTGACTGCCAGCAGGCAGGTAGCAAATGTATGAAGATCCATGAGAAAACACTCCGGAAAAGAGCATGTAATGAATGCGAGCGAAAAGATTCTCTGCTCACTACATACATAACTCCTTGATTTATTGAGCTTCAATCCTGTAATGCATTACGGTAAATGCGGAAAATTTCCTGCAAAATACACCCTGAGAGCGGCTTACGAAACAAAAAAAGCGTCATTCAACCTGAAAAACAGTGAGGTGGAATGACGCTTGATTTGAAAAAATTTCGTAATTTTCTGACAACGTGTCAGTATATTTTTCGCTTATTAAAATTCGATCCTATCACGTCATAACTGTTCTCAACGATGAACAGCGCCTGATCATCGATGGTGAAGACTGCTTCTTCAAGCCGTTTCAACATGATGTTATTGGTAATGGTCATCAGGATCTGCTGATCTTTGCCCGAGTAGGCACCTTTACCACTGATGAAGGTCGCCCCTAGTTTCAGTTGGTCAATGACTTCCTCGGCAATTTCCTGTGATTTTTCACTGATTACGTAGACGATTTTCCTTTCGTTGGAGAGTGTCAGAAAATAGTTCAGCGAGCTGGATGTAACAAATACCAGGATAATGGAGGCGACGAAAATGTCGGATCCATAGTTGGAGATAACCAGCGAGAACAGGAGAAAGTTAAACAGCATGTAGGTTTTTCCGACCCCCAGATTGAACTTCCTGTAGAGGATAACGGCTATAACATCAATACCTCCGGCAGAACCGATAGAGCGCAGAAGCACACCGCAACCTGCACCGATAACGCAACCGCCGGCAATTGCGGCGTAGAGTTGGTTCGTGATACCGAAATCGACTTTGATGTACTCGGAGGCAAGTGTAATAACAGCGACAGAGTAAATTGTGTAAAACACAAATCTCTTACCGATAAATATCCAGCCGAGGATAAAAAGCGGGATATTCAGAATAAGATACCAAAGGCCTGGTGAGAGTAGATTGGTTTTGTAATAGACAAGAAGTATCAGGCCGTATAAACCACCGGGAATAAAGTTGTGATGTATAACAATGCCATTCATGCCGATGATATAGATGATTGACCCAACAGTGAGCAGAAAGAGATTCCAGGGAACGGAAAATCTAAGATCATGAAATTTGTTGCCCATAGTTTGTTTTTTCTCCAGAAATAAAATCTTCAAAAAGTACAGTTATCCGCCTAAATACCATTCTTTTACGGTAATGAAGGGGTCGCCTTATTATAAGGTTTCTCTCATAAGGTCAATGGTTTTTTTTGTCAGGAGCGTTCTTTTACGCTAAAACCATTTTCATGTTATAACATGAAAGTCAAAAAAAAAGCTGAACATCCAGAAATTGTTTTTTTTACTTGAATGTTTTGGTAGTGCTATACTTGAAATTTTGTCATTGGAGGTAAGCATGTTTTTGGATTTATTGAAAAAAAGACGATCTATCCGTCAGTTTGAGCAGAAGGCCGTTGAGCAGGAAAAAATAGATTATCTGGTGGAAGCTATGCTTCGTTCACCCTCGTCACGCAGCCTTAATCCTTGGGAATTTATTGTCGTTCAGGATGCTGGGATGCGGGAAGCTCTCGCAAAATCTAAACCGCATGGTGCAGCGTTTATCAGGAATGCTCCACTTGCCATAGTAGTTTGTGCTGACCCGAAAAAATGTGATGTGTGGATTGAAGACACTTCAATTGCATCACTGCTGGTGCATTTGGCTGCTACTGATCTTGGCCTCGGTAGTTGCTGGGTACAAATACGATTGCGTGAGCATGATACCGGGCAGATGGCGGAGCAATATGTCGCAGATTTACTGGAGCTTGAAAAAGGTATGGTAGTAGAGGCCATTATCGCGATTGGTTACCCGAAGGAAGATAAAGCCGGACATGATAAAGAGACATTGCTGTATGAACGAGTGCACCTGGAAAAGTTCGGTGCGAAGTAGTATATGATTCAGTATCCGCAGATTATTGCATATTTCTGCTTGTCTATGAGATTATGATAATCTGCGGATAGATGTACTTAGTATACTTTTAGAATATTGCACAGTTGTTCAATTGTATTCAGTAATGCGGAGGTGGTTCATTCACGTCCTTGGTTTCAAGACTTGATGCCATTGCATCTTCTTTTAACTGCAGGAGTTCTGCTTCAAACTTATCGAGTTGGGCCTGCTGCATAATAATAACCTGATTCAGTGCTTCGACTGTACGGTCCTGATATTCATGCTTCTCTTCAAGTATACGAATTCGTTCTTCAAGTTCACTGGACATGGTGGTCTCCTTGCAACTGGAGTGAGGTTGGACGGCTAAGCGGCTCTTTTTCTGTTGTAAAGATCAATTACCTTGCCAAGTTTAATGCTGGTTTCAGCCAGTGCTTTTCCGGCGGGTGAAGACGGCGCGAAATCCGCAACTGGCAGGAATGCCCTGAGCGCTTCATCTACATGCCTATCATACGGGATTTCACCCAGGTCAGGAAGGTAAATCCCGAGATATTTAGAAGCCAGTTTGCGCAGCTTCAGCAGGTTGATTTTGGCACCTGAACCGACTTTATTAACAATCAGCAGCGGGTTAAATGTTTCAAGCGCAGCCTGGGCCTTGTATCGTGCCCCTTCCTGAATGGATTCGGCGATCTCGAATACCTGATTCAGTGAATCGAATTTATTTTCACGTAATGTTTTGCCGATATCCCCCTGTGCGAGAAAACCGCCCAGGGCTTTTCTGATCGTTGCCAGCTGCAGGAAGGTATAAAAATCCATGATAGCTGTTGGTTCCGGGCTGGTTACGCAAATCTGGATGTCGGAATACATAAAAAAATCAAGGGCATGATAATTGGTTCCGGCACCTACATCAATAAGCAGAACATCGGTATCAATAGTTCCGAGACTTCTCAGCAGTCGCTGTTTTTCCTGGTATGTCATGTTAGCGGTCTGCAGGGTGTCACCTGTACCTGGTACCAACTGAACACCAAAGAAGTTAAAGGTGTGAATTACTTCACTGATAGTTTCAACTTTTCGTGTGAGAAAATCGGTAAGAGTGCGTTTGGGCTCAAACAGTCCGTAAAGGATGTGGATATCCGGGCCGCCGACATCCAGATCGACCACGCAAACCCGGCGTCCTTCTTTTGCGAGCAAAAGTGCAAGATTGGCAATAACCATGGATTTACCTGTACCGCCCTTTCCCGAACCGACTGAGATTGTAATTGTCATTGACTGGTTATGTTCTGGTTAGCTGATATTATATCAACTTTTATTTTGC
>JBFHGS010000077.1:0-19606 GCA_041582995.1 Desulfopila sp.
AAAATGAATTTTCCAAGGTCTTGCTGGTTTGATTTGTAAAGTACGAGACAAGAGGAGAAGAGTCTTTAAAGTCACGAAATGTCATATACTTGTCTGAAATATCCGGCGTAAAATATTCGCAAGTTAAAACGTATTTACTCAATATCACCCGTATGGCAGGCGATACATATGCTCCTGACAGATCGATAATGCCTTTAGCAGAAACCCTGTATTTCCGTGAGTAAAGAGGAATTATTAAGCAGTCTTCATGCCTATCAACTCCCAGAATTTCAGATTTTTCCAGGTAATTAATATTACCTATCTCAGAAAGATAGTGACTATATATTTCTTCAAAGACAGGTGATTTCTGCATACCAGGATCAGCCGTTCGTTTGAGCAATTAAATTGAGTAATATATCCCGCTCATCTTCAAGCTCAAGCAACTCCTGCATAACAGGAGGCTTGACGGAGTGGGCAGGTAACCTCTGTATTACTTCTGCAATCTCTACGTCAAGTTCACGAAGACGCTTTTCGATTTTTTCCCGATCCATATTTTATATTCCGAACCATCATCATAGTCAATCATATGCTGATAACGTATTCTACTGCAAGTCTGCCAGTTCTTTTTCAATGATCCTTTTTTCACCAGCCATAGGTTTACGTTTTTCGATACGATAAAAAAGAGTGTCCCCCAGTCGTCCGTTCCTCGTAAATACTACTACTTCAAATTCTCCGGATTTGTCCTGAATTTCTTCAGCCCATAGAACTTTGTCTATTTCCAGAGCGAAGTCACTGCAGATATGTTGAGCAAACTTCTCGGGATTTTCTGAAATGGATAATCCCTCACCCGTTTGGGAGTAAATACAGACATATGGCTTAAGATGCTTAACTCCATCCTTTCCTGCAGAGATATTGAATATTTTCAGATTATACGCGCCAGGGAACCAGGCAACCGGTTCCGCATTCGTATGTTTTTTCCCGTCCCAGCTATATCTTCCTGCGAATACTTTCATACCAAACCTCCTTTCGATGAAACCGAACAACCTGAGTGTACCGGTTTCAGACAGCGAGGCTACTGCCCCGCTGTCACTTCGGGCGACACCAATACATTAGCCCTGTAATGCACGCCTGTCAGCCATATCAACAAGTACCCTCTCACGTTTTTTATCGATACCGAGATCAGCTCGTTTTTTATCGATGTGAGCAATCATCAACCGAGCCATCTCAATCGGGTCGTGAGCAAATCCCCATTTACCAAACCCCTTACCTTCAAGTTCGTCAAAGAGGTGTCGTTCGAATTTTGTACCTTTCGTTATCGGGAAGGTATGACCGAAAACTGTAAAAACGCCGGAGGCTACAAAATATTGTCCAATCGCAATAGCTTTTTCACTCATCCATTCCGGGGCACAACCGGCTACAGGCAAATCAGCAATAGCCTCACCCAGACCACCGGTCTTCACCATTTCAGCAAGAATCATGAGAATCCGACTGTTATCAACACATGCCCCAAGTCCCAGAACCGGCGGAATACCTACTGTTTCACAAACTTCAGCCAATCCAGGACCAGCCATAGCAGCTGCACCCGGAGTGGTAAGGCCTGCCTTGGCAAGGGCCATCTGTGAACATCCTGTCTGAACAACAAGTATATCGTTTTTGATAAGTTCCTTTACCAGTTCGACATGAGAAAAATCCTGTTTAGACCTGGGATTGGTACAACCGACAACACCAGCCGCGCCACGAATCCTTCCGTTTGCTATATTTTCGTTTAGCGGCTCATAGCCACTCCGAAAAGATCCACCCAACATATACTTGATATACTCATGCGAGAACCCATGAACACCCTTTGTGGTGCGCTTCGGAATCTGAATGACTTTAGTCCTATTTTTATAACGGCTTATAGCTTTGATAATTATTTCATCCGTACAGTCAAGTGGGCTATGCTCATCAAGTTCGACATGCAATGCACCTTCGATCTTCGCTCTGTAGTTTGTCGTTATAAAAACCGTGTCATAGCAATCACATACTTTATGTAGATCCTGCTTTATGCATTGTATATCAACTGTCATAGCATCAACCGCTCCAGACACCAGAACAGCTTCAGTTGAAGAAAAGTTGCCCGCATGGGGAATTCCATGCCGTGAAAGGACATCAAGACCAGAGCAGCACATGCCAACCAGATTAATGCCTTTTGCTCCGGCATCAGTTGCCACTTTTTTCATTGATGGCGAACCAGCGGAAACTATCATTGCCTCAAGCAAAATCGGTTCATGTCCGTGAACTATTATATTCACGTGATCTTCACGTAAAACACCCATATCAACTTCCACAACTACGGGTGAAGGTGTACCAAAAAGAATGTCGGAAATATCCGTAGAAACCATCGAACCGCCCCAACCATCTGCCAGAGCTGTACGTGAAATTTGCTTCGTCAGATTTTCATAGTCCTGATCTACTCCCATTGCAGAACGATGCATCATTTCCATTATTTCCCGCATTGCACCTCGAGGGACAATACCTTCCTGTCTCCAGGTTTCAAGAGTTTTGGCAGGAACACGTTTCACCAGAGGAATCTCTCCTTCGACCTGGGTATACGTCAACTCAAGAGCCTTATATAAATCCATGGCAATCTCTTTGATTGCCCGGCCATCTGTTTCAATATCAAGAGATTCTGCTACTTCTCTCAGTTTGACTGGATCCTTAATTTCGAAATCCTTTACAGTTCCATCAATAACGCCTCTGAAAAGATCAAGCATTGCCATACCATGGTCTGTATGAGCCGCTGTTCCGGCTGCCACCATTCGGCCAAAGTTTCTCGCAACAATTGTATCTATTGTTGCCCCGCATACACCGACTCTTGAATAAGGGTCTTTTGTATTCAGACGGCACGGACCCATTGAGCAGTGCTTGCAACATGCAGATTCGTTGCCGATTGGACATGGGCGCATATCTGCCGCTCTGTCAAAAAAGAGCTCGACTCCATCTTTTCTTGCTTTATGAATCATCTGCTGCGTTGAATCGCATGAGGTTATATCCTCAGGACGAATGAGATCTTTGAGCTTAGCCATGGTTCCTCCGATACTGATAATATTGACGTACTCTGATGCTCTTGCGCGCAGGCCTGGGGAATATTCTCTATCCCCCTCCGCCATCAAAACCATTACGGATTTCTCCTGATTCTCCTGAGCGTGGAAACATCAGCGACAAGTGAGCAGCTGACAAGCAATATCACATAACAATCTTTCTCAGCTATCTAGTAGGTATATCGCCACATTGTGGTATTGTCAATATCATTGGTCTATTTTAATGACCACTCAAGCTATTACCAGGCACAACAATATACATAACTCATCATCTGGAGTGAGGATATCACTCAGTAAAAGTTCATACAGAGTAAATCATTATTGAAAAACTACTATCCGGAGGGAGGTGTGGCGGGTATTTATTAGGTGAGAGAATCAACAACTCCAGAAATTATTATGTGGCAACAGACAGACTAGCAGAAATATCTATTGCCACATTGCATGCAAATGCTAACCGGACTTGTCGGTTACATGGGTCATTTAGAGCCTTCATACCCCCGAAGTCTTTCTGCGAGTGCAAAGAGTTCAGGTGGAGCATCATGTATATTTTCAAAAGGCCTGTGGCCCTGCCTGTCAGCAGAGACAATTTCATCGTGTTCAGGGATAAAACCAATAATCTCAAAACCCGGGAGTGAAGATCGAATCAGTTCCTCATCCTCAGGTCCACGAACCCTGTTACCAATTACGACAATATTCCTGATACCGATATCCTGACCGAGTTTTTTAATCTTGTTTGCAGCATTTCTGCTACGTGCGCCGGGATTTACGACAACAACAAGTGCATCTACAGAACCAGACGTAGCCCTACCGAGATGCTCTACTCCGGCCTCCATATCCATCAATACAACTTCCTCCCGATAGAGAACAAGATGATTCATGAGAGCTTTCAGAATAGTACTCTCCGGGCAGATACACCCAGAACCGCCGCTCTGCACGGTACCCATCACCAAAAGCTTCACTCCATCCCGCTCTTTCGAGAACCGCTCAGGTATATCATCAACCTTTGGATTCAAGGTAAAAAAACCACCCATTGTTCCCGGCTTTGCTCCAGTACGTTCCGCTATCAGGTCAGACAATTCGGCAATAGGAGTTATGGGTTCATCTTCAGGAATACCTAAACCTGCAGCCAGATTTGCGACTGGGTCTGCATCAATGGCGATTACTGAATTATTTTCATCCGCAGCCAGACAACGGGCCAGCAGTGCTGTAACCGTTGTTTTTCCAACTCCGCCTTTGCCGCCAACAGCAATCTTCAGACTCACGGGTTACTTTCTCCTGTTGAATTAGAATAATAGGGTTCACTTAAAGCGTTAAGCTCTACGAGATATCTGCATCCCGGTAATTCAAAATTAGCGTTTGATTATCTTGCCATCTTTATCAACCAAAGCGACAAGAAAATCATTTTGACTAGCCTCTGCATTAATCTCTTCAATATGAACTGCCTGAACTTCATAGGAAGTTCCTTTCTCTCGAGGAATTGAAAGAAAACAAGCATTAGCATCCTCTTTATTCTGAAAAGCAGGAATAAAATTGATACCTTTTTCCTCATCATACAAGCCGAGATATGTCTCAGCATTGCCTGATTTACTGACAAAAACATAGACCCATTCTTCTGCTATCTTATCTACAGTCATAGTACATCCAATAGGCTAAAGTTATTACAGTATCATCTATTGCCGGTCAGCTTCTGAAACCTGCTCGATAGTAATTCCAAGGATTATATCGTAATACATGTTGCTGTCTGAGGAAATATATATATTTACATTCATTGTCTTTCTAGCATCAGCACTCCAGACAATATAAAAAAAAAGCTCCACCCCGCAAAGGGTGGAGCTCTTACACTGAATGGTAACAGAATCAGATGTCGAGATATGAATCAGAGAAGAGATTCTCACCAGTAATGACTCTCACGCTCTTAACATAATCACCAAGCTCTTTACTTAAGGTGCTCAAGTCAGGAGCAGTTCCATCCATAGCCTGGTATACAATATCTACGATATCCTGACGTCTGCCTTTCGCTACATCTGTAAGATTTGTATCCAGTGGATCAGAAATTACAGATTTCATACCATATCGGCCAAGCATGACCATATACGTGGTATTCAGGATAGGGCGCAGTTCAACTGGAGGTCCGTTGGAAATATTTGACAGACCACAGGTGGACATAGCACCAGGTGCAATGTCCTCAAGCATCATCTGAAAGTTCAACAGACTCATGCATTGCTGCTGCTGAATATTTACCGGAGTCACAATACCGTCAACCCAGATTTTTTCGTTAGGAATACCAGCCTCGTTAGCAGCGTACAGCAACTCAACGGCCAGAGCAGCGCGCTCATTCTCGTCACGTGGTAAACCATCAGGTCCCCACATAAGCGCAACGATATCAGCCTCATACTTAGCAGCCATCGGCAGCATGACAGTATAACGCTCTGGACGAGCCATGATGGAATTGACGATATGCGGTTTAGAACATGGCTTCAATACTTTTAAGCCCTCTTCTATTGCCTGAATATTTGAAGTATCGAGAAGCAGAGGAATCTCGGGCACCACTTCCTGCACGACCTGGCAAACCCATGGCATCAACTCGTGACCATCTTTCTTAGCAGGTCCGAGATTAATGTCTATGTAATCCATTCCCTTTTCTTTCTGCTCAAGGGCTTCTTCCTGGATTGGTTTCGGATCACGCTCCCTGAATGCTCTTCCTATCTTAGTGGAAATAACATTCAAGCTTTCACCAAAAAGAATCATTGTACTCCTCCGTTACTGAGTTCGTTGTCAACATCCCTTTCACAGGACATTTTAAAGCTCAGGGGTAATCTTCCACAGCATACCCGCTGAATATGTCTGACCTGCCGGGCTGAAAAGCCCGGCAGGGATACACTCGTAATTACATCTTTGATTTCAGAAATCCAGCCAGGTGGGCAGACTCCCGAGGACCGACTGTAATAGTCCATCCAGCAAGCTCTTCCTCGACATCACCAGCTATAGCCGCAGCGTAGCCTGGGATTATCAGCTCTGTATGTTTGACCTTGTCCATAATGCCACACTTCTTCACAAACATACCAACATCATCACCACCAAACTTACCGGCAGCCCATGCTGTCAGAACAGAAAGTCCCTCCGCATCCTTAATCAGCAGCCATGAAGATACTTTGCTTGCTTCAACCTCACCCGATACAATAAAGTAGGTGAGAGCAAAGTTCGTGGTAACCAGAACCGGAGAATTCTCGTCCGGATTGCCAATCGGATAGATACCCTCTGTAACTGTCATAGGACGCTGAGGGTCAGTATAGATATTCAGACGCTCAAGCAGCAACGGAAACATAACTTCTGTAGTAAGATCAGACAGTACTACAATACCAGCGTACTTCGCAACAAACATACCGGCTATAAGTGCTTCCATATCGTTGTTGCTCGCCATCTCTGACGGGAAAACGATGGTCGGGAAACCAAGAGAGCGATTATTCTGCTTCAGCGCCGCCCTTCTGATCGCAACCTGATCTTCAAGCGCCTGTTTCAACTCACGGGTTCCTGTGTCGATCACGAGATCTTTCAGGCCCATACCGGTAAGTTTTTCTGTAAGAGCGATAATGCCATCAATAGAATCAGCTTTAACAGCCAACGGCAAATCGTTATCAAGGGCAACCTTGCCCATTGCATCAACATTCGCTGCAGTTGCAGCAAAAATCAATGGTCGTTTAAAACCGCATGTGGCAACAGCGGCCTCAATTACCGCTGCGTCTTCACTCATGAGGATGAGGTTGAATTCTGAAGTTTCGGCTACGATTTTAGCCAAAGCAGCGAATGCAGCCTTGTCGCCATTTGCATCTTTTAAAGCAACAAGTTCAGGCCGCAGATTGAAACCAACACGCTCATATTGTAGTGCGTTCCACACCTTCAGCTTCGCTTCAAGATCTGCAGGTGCAATATCCGAGGATATCGTACCTGCAAAAAGAGTTTGATTATAGAAAGTCTTCTCATGACGAAACATGACGGTTTCGCCACCTGTAGTTGCCTTCCGTACACCTTTACCCAAAACAACCGGTCGAATCGGAGGAGCTGACGCTTCAGCCAGTTGTGCCCGAGCCTCATCGGACACGTACGGACATGAATCAAGCTCCGCTTTACCGGAAGCAAGGTTCATAGCAAACGCCAGACAGGTAGGAACACCACATTCCTTACAGTTGGTCTTCGGCAGGAGTTTAAAAATCTGGATACCTGTTAACGCCATTTGTATTATCTCCTTATCAATATTTCCAAACCGGCTGTCCGGATAAACCTTGAATCAGATCCACCGGACAGCCCGCAGAGTTATTTAGCCAATCAGTGGATCCATGGTCATTGCGGGATGACCTTTCTCCTGAAGCCATGGCAAAATCTCATCCTCGGTGATACCGATAGTTTCATCAGCAATCAAGTCGGCGAAATTCTCTACACCCATCTGTGCACCTCTGGCGTTAAGCCTTTCACGCAATTCTTCTTTCAACATCTTCGGCATCCAAACCATCCGCAGCAGACCACCATCACCAAGAATGAACTTACCTTGTGTGATATTGAACTTGGAATGTCCAACAAAACCAGGGGAAGAAGCACCACCACCCATCACTCCAGCGAGTGTAGTGAACTTCATGCCTGATGGGGTTTCACCAGCATAGTCACGACCAACTGTCATGATACCGTTACAACTTGGCAACATGGCGGCAATACACTCACAACAACCACAAGTGGTCATAGGAGCCTGAACCATGGAGTAGAAGTTGTAGGTTTCAATAGCGCCCTTAGAAGCACCCTTAATGAATTCATCTACACCTTCAAAGCGGCCAAGAACAGGATCGAGAACTTTGCCTTTCTTGATCGGCTGGTTAGGACCGGTTGGGTTGATCTCAAAAGAAGCCTTACAATCCATCCAGTTATAGGCGCCACACAAACCGGTACGTTCCGGGCTTACGGTACATACATGGCTGGGGGCAAAAGACTGACAAAGACTGCAGGAGTAGAAGGTTTCTACATCTTCGTCCGTCATAGTATCAACACGCTCGTCACGAGTCTTATATTCAGCCCGGGCACGTGCAGTCATAGTGTCAACATCCTCTTTATTTGTATAAAGAGTCACCTGAACCTTATCTACTATCTTCTGGAAATCCTGATGGAATTTTGCATGCAGCACAACGCCGATATCTTTTAAGGTAAAGCCTTTCTCAATTGCTGCTTTACTGATACGCACCCAGGAAATATCACGCTGACCGATATGCATAATACCCTGAATGTAGTTCACCAGATGGTGGATCTGACGTTCCATGATCGGTTCAAAATCAGGCTGGAACTCACGACCGGCGATCTGTACATAGATGCCTAATGGAAGAGTCTCACCTTCTTTCATGTCACCGACGTCTTTACCCACAACTATGACTTTACCATCTTCAATCTCATTCATTTCTGCCATTTTCACAAGCTCGGTACACTGGGTCTTACCGCCACCCATCTGGCCGAACAGATCACCACCACGTACACGCTCACCCTCAAATGCAGGACCAAATGCACATGGGATATCAATCTCAGTAATATTGATTTTCAGACCGCGAACCTCAACTGACTTCTGGCAGATCTCACTATGAGGTACGTTAGCAACAACGTGCTCATATGTACAAATACCTGTAGGCAGAATTTCAGGGATGTCGGTGTCAGCCAGAGTTGGGAAGCCCCAGTTAACACAACCTGCTGCTGCAACAGCCCACTCAGTCCCAACATCACCCAGAGCATTAACAAATGCGAAAATACGATTTTTGTTATACATCAACATCTTACGGTAATCACCAGGCTGAACACCACCAAATGCCATGGCAGCCCTGTTAGCAAAACCAAGAGCAAATACAGCTGAAGAAATATCCGGACCAAAAGGAACGATACGGGTATTCCAGCCAATCTGCATTCCGGCCTCAAGGCACTGTTCAACAGCGGTTTTGCCGTAATGGTTAGCTGCACAGAAGATATAAAGAGATTTCTTTTGGTAATCTTCAATGATCATTTTGGCTGTTTCTGCATTAGGAGCAGCACCAACAATCGCTGCAAAACCAGGAGCAGAGCCGTCAACGAATTCTACACCACGCTTTCTGAGGATGGTATCATCAGCAGGACCAACCCAGATTTTTCCTGCGTCAATATCTGGGTCCTCTGTGAAGGTGTAAAAATCCGGTTCATCAAGGATACGGAGAGCTTCCTTGATTTCATATGCAAAGATACCAGCCATACCGGCATCAAGAAGTGGTCCAAGATACGGAAGGTGATTCTGCCCCTTCAGATGCGGAGGCAAAAGTCCACGGGCAAATTCAAGAGGCTTTTTCAGATCCTCAAGAGTCTCAACCTTCATGCCTGTAAGAGAATAGATAACCGGAAGATAATAGGCCGTGTTGCCAAAACCAACTTTGGTCGAGGCGTCATATTTTTGAAGGGCTCTTTCTAATGCACCTTCTACCTGTGATACCACCTTATAGCCGCCCTGAATTGCTGCGAATGCTACTAATCTAGACATGCTTTCCTCCTTCTTTGAGGATTAATTTATAACGTGTTCACTATCTTCGAATGTTAGTCCATTCCCAGGGCTTGCCTGTCGGCCATATCCATAAGTACCCTTTCACGTGCCTTATCGATACCAAGCTCCTTCCGCTTCTTATCGATATGGGCAATCATCTTATGGGCATGCTTGATTGGATCAGGCTCACAATCCCACTTACCGCCATAAATTTTCTCCATGTCCTTGTAGAGATAATCCTTCAACACTGGAGCGCCTTCAAGAGGCATATGATACCCAAAGACGGTATAAACACCTGAGGCGACAAAGTATTGACCGATTGATATCGCTTTCTCACTCATCCACTCAGGGGCACTACCTGCTACCGGCAAATCAGAGATGTCATTTCCGAGTCCGCCAGCATTTACAACTTCTGTTGCTGCCAGCAGGATGCGGCTATTATCAACACAGGAGCCGAGATGTAATACTGGTGGTATACCTACTGTTTCGCAAACCTCAGCAAGACCAGGACCACAATGAACAGCAGCGGCTTCAGGAGTCAGAAGACCGTGAATACCTGCTGTGATAGCGCTACAGCCTGTCGTGAGAACGATTACATCGTTTTTGATCAATTCCTTGATGATAGTAATGTGCTCTTCATTATGCTTGGTACGAGCATTGTTACAACCAACAACACCGGCAATACCGCGGATACGTCCATTGATGATATTGTCATTTAATGTGTAATAGTCACCGCGGAAAGAACCACCTAGATGATACTTGATTGACTCGACACCAAATCCGGCAATTTGCTTGGACTTGTGTTGAGGAATCATAACGTCGGCACCACGATTCTGGAAGTTCTCAATCGCCATTTTCACTATGCGAATAGCATCCTGCATTGCATAATGTTCATCAAACTCAATGTGAATGACGTTTTCCTGCTCCATCTTCGCAATCGGATGGGTGGTGATCAACTTTGTATGGAAACACTTGGCAACGTTGGCCAGGTTCTGAAAAATACACTGTACGTCAACAACCATCGCATCACAGGCACCAGTAATAATAGCAAGTTCCTGCTGAAGATAGTTACCTGCAGGCGGTACGCCATGACGCTGAAGTACCTCATTAGCTGTACAGCAAATACCAGAAAGCTGGATGCCCTTAGCACCTTTTTCTTTTGCGTAATCAGCCATTTCCTGAGACTGGCTGGCGGCAACGATCATCTCTGAAAGCAGCGGCTCATGACCATGAACGATAATATTGACATGATCCTCTTTCATAACACCGAGATTTGCCTCAGACTGAAGAGGAGATGGCGAACCAAACATGACATCCTGCAGGTCGGTTCCAATCATTGATCCACCCCAGCCGTCTGCCAGAGAAGCACGGGTACCTTGCTTGATCAGGTTTTTATAATCCTGATCAACACCCATATGAGTACGGTGCATGATTTCAACAATTTCACGATCAACATTTCGTGGTTCTACACCCATTGCTTTCCACTTTTCCTGCAGTGGCTTTGGTGCACGCTTCAAGTAATTTATCGTTCCACCATTTTTACCAAACTCAGCCATAGCAGCCTCGGCGACTCCGAGAGCGATTTCATCAATGTCTCTGTCAAGAGTTTTGCCATCAACCACAACAGTGGTAGCTACATCAAAATACGGAGCAATCTGAATAAGCCTTGCAGGGTCCTTTATAGTGTAATCTTTCGTTTCTTTTCTCGCTACAGACAGGAATGTCTCAGCAACACCACGACCATGATCAGAGTGGGCAGCTGCGCCACCGGCAATCATTCGAATAAAGTTCCTGGCTGCAATAGTGTTAGCTGTCGCTCCACATAAACCTTTACGAGTATCTTCACCCTGAATGCCATCTTTAGGCAAAGGAAGGCGACACGGTCCCATTGCACAGTTTTTACAACAGGTACCCTGCATGCCAATAGCACAAGGCTTCATCGTAACTGCCCTGTCAAATACTGTCTCTATTTGAAGTCTCTGCGCGCGACGGATCATTTCCTGGGTTGATGCTTCAATAGAAGCTTCCATCGGATCTGCTAGTTTGGGAGCTTTAGCGGGTGCTTGTTTTGCTTCTGCCATCAGAGGTTCCTCCTCAATATGTTCTTAGCTTAATTCGCTTGCACTACCACAACTTCTCAACCACGCAACGGTCCACCTACCGTTTATGGAATCTGTTCAGCATTTCGATAATCTTTTCCTGAACGGTCGTCTGAACCGCTGCCGCGGAAACAGTCGCTTCAGTGGCGTGCGAACCGGTTCTTGCGGTTGCATGCTCTGCACGCTCTTTGGCACGTTGTGACCTGATAGCAGCCTCTTCAGCTTCACGTTGCTCTTTTGCTTCTGCAGCGGCTTTGGCCTCTGCTTCAACTTTCGCTTTGGCATCTGCTTCAGCTTTGGCCGCCGCATCAGCTTTGGCTTTGGCATCAGCTGCGACTTTGGCTGCTGCATCAGCTTTGGCTTTCGCTTCCGCATCAACTTTAGCTTTAGCTTCGGCATCAGCTTTGGCTTTAGCCTCTGCGGCAGGATCTGCAGCAGGAGCTGCCGGAGATTCTGCCTTAGCAGCAGGCTTAGCTTCTGCTTTAGGGGCAGCTGCTGCAGCAGGTGCTGCAGGTTTAGCCGCAGCCGGTGCAGCTGCTTTTTTCACAGGAGCAGCTTTTTTCTCTTCCGGTATGGTCAGGTCAAGAGCAGGTGCAAGGGCGGCAAAATCAACCTCAGCATCGGCAAGTCTTTTGCTTATCGGAGCAACATCTGCAAGTGATCCACCATCGGCGAGAGCGGTAATAAATTCTTTCGCTAAACGAATAGCTTCGGGATGCCGCATAATGAGAATATTGGCACCAGTCATCAGATAACTTACAGCACCTACAGCTTCCATCAGGATTCCGCGGCGCTCAGGATCTCCGAGCAATGGAGCCTCTTCCAGGGGCTGTTTTGCTTCCTTACATTTCCAGACTTCATTGCCAAGATTGTTAATCATTGGGAACTGGAGTTTTTCATCACCCTGCGTCATTGCAGCCAGGGTCAGGCGCTCCATTACAGAGTAGGTATATTCAAGCCCATAACCGAGTCCGCCTGTGGTCGGGTCAACAATTACACGATCCATCGGCATACCAAGGTTTTCAAGGAGGATGTTCACCTGCTTTGCAAGGTTTACATCAATAGGGGAGGATGCAATTACGGTGTGCCCATAACCCATTGCGGCAGCACCGATACCCTTGTAATTCTTTTCCTCCACCGGTCCGAGCACAAGGTTACTTCCCTCACACGCTTCAGCTATAGCTTTCATAACTGCTTCGTCTTTCTCAGGCGCAGCGCAACCCCATACAATCAGGGGCACATTGATTGCTCCAAGAACTTTTTTCACAGTAGCAGCAGCTGATGCAGGACTGGCATCCCGATCGTTAGGGTCAGTAGATTTCAACTGAATAACAATGGCATCTGCACCATACTCATCGACACATTTTTTGGCCCAGGCAGCTGGATCGGAGAGAACACCTGCAAAAGGTGCAGTGGCCGCTTCAGGCCAGTCCTCTGGCTCCATATCCCATATTTCCATTGCTATTACCGGCTTATTGGGCATCACACCTTCAAAAGTATAGAAAGGAAATGATGTCTCGCCACCAACGGTAAATGCCTTATCACCCTTACCAATGGAAATTTCTCTTATGCCACCAGAATAGGATTCCTTCTTGATTTCAAATCCCACATTTGCCTCCTTAATGGTGAGTTTTTTTACCTGAAGGTTGCCGTTACCACCCAACCTCAACCTTCCCTTTTTTTATGACTCAAATATTAGAGGTACAGATTTTCAACCTTTGGTTCATTACATAAACAACAATTCTCCTTGTCTGCTTTACTGATATTTTTGATAGCAAAGTTTACTCAGCTACCAGCATCCTTTTACTTCGAGACTCCATACGCTTTTTCAGTCGTGGAAATTTTTCTATCTCAGTGTGTGGAATAAACATAGCAGCCACGTAATTGTTCATATAGGAAGGAGTTTCCGATAGCTCAAAATTTGTCATTCTTCCGGTAACCTCCACCACATCCTGGCGAATTGCGTTGGTCAGAGAGCTCATGCGAGCACCCATGAGAGACCCGTTACCAATATACGTGACCCGTTCAGGGTCGATCTCAGGTAACAAACCGAGAGTCATTGCTTTCTCAAGATCAATATAGCTACCAAAACCACCAGCCAGAATAATCCGCTCTATAGAATCCATCGACAACCCGACTTCTTCGAGCAAAGTCATGCAACCACTGTAAATAGCACCTTTCGCTCTGATCAGGTTCTCAAGATCAAGTTCTGTAAGCACGATATCCCGGTCAATCTGAGTTTCTGCCTTCCAGGCAACTACATATTCCCAGATCCCCTCCGTACAGCGAACCCGTGGGGTACCAAGATCTCTGGCAAATTTACCGCTATTATTGATGAGTCCTGTTTCAAACATTACTGCTGCCATGGTAAGAAGACCTGATCCACATATACCTTTAGGCCGCTCATCACCAATAGTCAGCAGCATCGGTTCAAACGTTACCGGATCAAGCAGGAAATCTTCAATTGCACCCTTGGCTGCGCGCATCCCGAACTCAATCCCGCCACCTTCAAAAGCAGGCCCGGCAGAACATGCCGTGCAGGCAAGCCAATCCTTATTTCCAATCACAAGTTCTGCATTGGTGCCAATATCAAGAAAAAGCGTCAGTTCCTCTTCCCGATACATTCCTGTCCCCATAATTCCTGAAACTATATCCCCACCCACGTAGCTTGAGATCTGCGGAAAAACTAAAGCGATAGTCTGCTCATGCAGATCAATCCCTAATGACGCTGCAGCAAAAGGAGGATAGAGTGTTGATGCGGGGACATAAGGAGCTCTACGCAAATATCGAGGATCAACCCCCAACAACAACTGTGTCATAGTTGTGTTGCCGGCTATAGAAATAGTAGAAATGTTTTCTTTCTCAACTCCTGACTTCGATATAGCCTTATTAAGAACTTTGTTAATGGTCTCCACAACCACTCTCTGCAGTGTCTCAAGACCTCCTGCCTTTTCAGCGAAAATAATACGGCTTATAACATCTTCGCCATAACTGATCTGACCGTTGAAATCTCCTTGTTCTCCAAGGCACTTACCGCTTTGAAGATCAATAAGCTGAGCGTAGACAGTTGTCGTTCCGATATCGAGTGCTATGGCGTAACTGCAGTTAGAGGTATCTCCTGCCTGAATGTTGGTGATAAGCGTTTTACCATCATCACGAACAGGCTTAATAAGTGTCGCAGTTACCCTGAAGTTATCTTTACGGAGCACCGCAGGCAGTTTTCTGATAACCGGCAACGTCAGCTCGAGTTTGTGCCAGTCTGAATTTTGCCGGAGTTCCTCTATAAGCCTCGAAACATCAGGCATATTATTCTGAGAGTCAGGTGGCGATATCTCAAGATATTTCTTACTGACCGGAGGTAAAAACAGGCCTTTTTCTTTTAAGGCATCAAAATCAAATTCTTTGATAATTGCTGTCCGTCGTGGCGAGACCTGCTGGTTAAGCGCACTGGCATCTACTGTCGACTCGACAGGGATTCGTATGGTGACATCAGTTTCAATTTTAGCCAGACATGCAAGACGGTAACCTTTTTCCGCATCTTCAGGTGTCAAACGATCCGACAGGCCGCCTGCCACCACACCTTCCTCTACAAGTACCCGGCATTTGCCACAAACTCCGCCACCACCACAGGAAGCATTTACATGAACACCGGCCTGAAGTGCAGCCCGGATAACACTTTCACCGCCAGGAACTTCAATTACCCTTTCATGGGGAATAAAGCGTATTTTATATTTCTTATCAGCTAATTCCGTCATCTAATAGCCACTCATCCTTATTTATCTTCCTTTAGTACATTGTGCTGCAGATCACAAAAAACGACTTTGTAAACATATAAAAATACAAATTTGCAACAGATCTGTTTGAGAAGACCTAATGATTCCGCTCCGCTGAGCGCGACAAAACCAACTCCATTGTTCCACTTTACGTTAACGAGAGAGCCGAGCTTCAACAGATATTTTGCAATTAATTTCGAACAGTTACCGCAAGAACATACGTGAGTGCGGGATGTACCGGAGTGGAAAAGACAGGATTGTGCCGTTTCTTCATGCAAACGACCTGAAGAATGGGGGTTGATCGACAAACTCAATGGGTGACCAGTAATTCCCACTGAAAATTCACCTTATGCAATAGTTTGCACCAATACGCCGAGAGCATACCCTGTAAATGGCTCCCTGCAGCTAATATAACATCGCATGGTTTACCTTGTAATTTGAGAAAAATCAACATTAAGGACGAATTGTTTTTGTATTCGCCTTACAATCGACTTCGGTATCAAAATCTCTTCTATGCCTCATAAACACAAATGATATGAGCGCACGCACACCCTCGAAATTTCCACTTCATTACTGAGAATTTGTGCAAATTGAACAAAGGTTGCAATTGCACAATCAAATACGTTCCCCAGTTAGGCGCACAAAGTTGAGTATTGCTTTTACAGTTTATCAGGTACAAACCACCATACGATTCACCCTGTAATAAAAGAACATGACAGGTAATTTACAGAATCCTCTTTGCCGCAATGTTACATGCTCAGCTACTTGGGCTATACTGTTACACGCTGACTGATATTTTCCTTCGGAGATACAGATGTCAACAATGATTGTCAGAAGAAAACTCCCCAATACATACTCGCATCGTAGACTCACACATCCAGTATCCCTGCAATAGAGGGTATTGCTCTTCCCAAAAAACATGCGGTTTAAAATAGTGCGGATATGTATGGATCGTTCTGTCAGGCTCAAATGTACAACCCGGCTTTTTATCCACCACCGATTCTCTTACAACTTCGGTTTAATCAGCATCCTAACGCAACAATGACGCCTTCGCAACGTGTTTTCACATCTTACGTTTCAGTAAAGATCCTCAAAACATTTGGCCATCTCAGATCAAGCGCCCCTATCTTTTTTGAACTTTCATGGTGAGGCGATAAGGGTTTTAACGGTATACACTCTTCTGGAGTTACAACTGTCTGATTTCCATATGTTTTTAAATAATAATTGTGAGAATTCAGGTGTAAGGCCTATGCAAAGCACTGTTTTTTGAGCAACCTCAATTAGCATAGATACTGCTGCTTAGGTGAGCCTTCACCGAATACAGTTCACGCCTCGCCCGCCCCACTTCATTCTCTATTTTTTCAGACTGAGTCTCGGAAGTGATCAATTTTTTTTTGATAAAAAACCACTTGCTGCACTGTGACAATTGCGCCTGAATAATCATTGTTGTATAATAATTCTCACTTTCAGTAATCATGAATATCCCAAACGTTGCGAGTCACAAAATCATTTGTACCACAAGGAGACACCATGCCTACAACACACGAAAACCTGAAGGAAGCCTTTTCAGGTGAAAGCCAAGCTAATCAAAAATACAAAGCTTTTGCTAAAAAAGCTGAGAAAGAAGGTTTTGCCAATATAGCAAAACTCTTTCGCACGACAGCAGAGGCTGAACGCATTCACGCTGAAGGTCATCTCAAAGCTCTTGATCTGATTGCTTCCACTGCTGATAACCTTCAGGCCGCAATCGAAGGTGAAACTTTCGAATTCACCAAAATGTACCCGCCTATGGTTGATCAGGCTACCGAAGAGGGGCACAAATCTAAAACAATGTTCAGGTTTGCGGTTGAAGCTGAAGAAGTGCATGCACAAATCTACACCAAAGCACTTGAGGCCGTAAAAAACGGTACTGACCTTGACACAAGTGATTTTTACCTGTGTCCTATCTGTGGTTACATCGAGGTTGGAAATCCACCTGAGAAATGTCCAGTTTGCGGTGCTCTGAAAAAAGTATTTCACCTGGTAAGCTGATTACCTGCCACATCCACACACCGGAGAGTGATTTACTTAGGCACTCCCCGGTGCTGTTCTTTCCAACATGCAGACATTCTGTTTTCTGCTGACGATCAGGCAATCGTTCACCTTTCTCTCGTCTTATGATGCCACAGCTGTTATTGATCAGCTTATGATTTGATAACAATCGGCATAACGATGACATTGGGCAAAAGAGCATTCTCGAATATCCTCTTATCTGATCACCTATCCATTTATTAAGAAACGAAAATACGTCATTATCATGCTAATACTTGAGCGCCTTCCTGCTATCCGACAGAACATTCTGCTTTTCTGCGGAACCATTGTACTCAGCACTGTCCCCTTCTACTCTCATGCAATATCACCATCTGCCGAGATACAAACCGAAACAGTCACGATTGGTGAGTCCACATACGAAATCCCTGAACCATGGATAGGCAATAAGATACCGGAACCGTCTCTTGCCTCGTCGAAATTCAAAATGATTCCAGTTGATCACACCAAAAACGGCACCAAACTCTTTATTACAGAAGATGCACACACAGCTTTATTGGAACTTCTGGAAGCGGCCAAAGAGGACGGGATAACGTTAAAAATTGAATCAGGGTATCGAAGTCGAGGTTACCAGAAAAAAATATTTGTGAGAATGCTGGAGGAAGGGAGAGATTTTGATGATATTATCCGTTATGTTGCTCCCCCCGGCTATTCGCAGCACGCACTTGGTACTGCTGTTGACTTTTTCCCCAGCAACTGGCAGTTCGCAACCCTCATTGATTATGAATGGCTAAGAAATAATGCTGCGATATTTGGCTTCACAGAAACCTATTCAAAAAATAACACAATGCGGTATCCATGGGAGGCCTGGCACTGGAATTACACACGACAGAACTAAGAAGATACAGTCGGATAAGTTCAGTTTTCAGTGATAGGAGTCAGGATTAACTGTCCAGAAATCTGCAGGGTAATAGCTATTTATTCACACCTTACGCCTGAACTCCTTACTCCTCACTTTTGCAAGCTCAGAATAAGGAGCAATCAGACTCATCTCTTTAACGCGACATACCAAGAAGGCTTTATAGCAATGAAGGTTTTCTTCTACGGGTTGGGCTTGGCAGCCTGCCGACAACCACCCCAAGGCAGAGAACACCCGCACCTGCCAGGAACCAGTTGACCGCTCTATCTTTTTTCAGACTGCTGTTTTCCTTTTCGACTATTTCGATTTTTTCTGCAAGCAGCTGGTTTTCTTCTGCTGTTTTCTGCAAATCATTCTTTATCTTCACCACATCTGCCGTATCCCGTTGCAGGACCTCGTAATCACGTAACACCTGGTCTCTCTGTGCGACTATTGCGTCAAATTCGGTTTTTGTTTGTGAAAGCAGAGCTGATATCTCTTCATTTTTTTGAACCGCTTCAACCTCTTTGCGATTAAGTTCTTCTGACTTTGCTTTCAACGCAGCAACGATATCCTGAAGCGGTGGTTCCTCACTTAAAAATCTTTTCAGCATCCACCCTTCTTTGCCATTTACCAACCTCACCATCGAATACGACTCATCTTCTTTAACTAATTCGACAGAGTCACCATCTTTAACCATACCGACAATTTTATAATCATTGCCCTGGCCTGTTCTGACAACCACTTCCGCGCTGGGTTTAACATAGCGGGTTTCTGCCTTTGCTATATCCGCTGAAACCAATACAGCGAAAAGTGGTAGACTATATGCGAACAATAAAAAAGAAACCAACTCGCATGTTTTTCGTTTGATAATCATAATTGTGTATCTCCAGATAACGAACCTGTATTTCAATAATAGCCTGCTGCCGCCAGCACAATAGTTGTGAATTTCAGAATGATAATTTCAGGACATTGCATCACGTCACAGCTCCAACCGAAATAAACATATTTTGTACAGATCAGCAATCCGGCATTTTGAGGTTAGGCAATATTTTAGTTCCGGCGCGTCTCGTATTACATGGAAAACATGCCTGAAATGATAGTTAAATATTGCGACAACAGAAAGCTGATGAGAGCTATTACTGAGACATGCCTACAAAGTCAACATTTTGTCGCTGAACATTCTAAACCTCGAGTCACCAGCCACAACAAGTGTTCAC
>JBFHGS010000078.1:0-19223 GCA_041582995.1 Desulfopila sp.
AAGAGTTCCTCCTTGATTGTATAGCCCAGCACACAAACTGAAGCAGCCCGGGAAATATCACCCTGAGGAAGAAACCGTCCCTGCGCCATACCCAACTGGCGAACCTGAAAGAGATGCGGAGTCGACCCGAGAATAGTTACCTCCCGCTCTCGTCCGCCATAGGAGACCGGAGCAGCACCAAGAGTGATCGGAGCCACATAACGAATATTTGCCGAGCGTAGCAGCGCCTCAGCATCATCAAGAGTAAGATCGCGCGGAGTGATACCTAAAAGCGGCGGTGGACCACCGACGGTTTCCGAACGGCCTGGAAGAACAATCAACAGGTTCGTGCCAAGTGAAGAAAATTGGCCGACAACATAATTCCGTGCCCCCTCGCCAAGCGACGACAGGATCACCACCGAACCAACACCGATGGCCATCGCCAGCAGCATCAACAGTGTCCTTGTCGGGTAGCCAAGTGCCGCCTGAAAAGCAAAGCGTACAATATCCGGAATTTTCATATTGAGATCTTCATTGTTTCTGGTTACTGGCAGCTCACTCCGGTACACATCTCCATTCACCTGTCATAATCAATTCTGCCATCCACCATATTGATCTGACGCCTGGCGCGCTTGCCGATCTCCGGATCGTGGGTCACCATTATCAGCGTGATATTTTGTTTATTCAGCTTTTCAAGAATATCAATAACCTCTTGTCCGGCCACCCTGTCGAGGTTGCCTGTCGGTTCATCAGCCAGAAGGATATGGGGTTGCATGATCGTTGCTCTGGCGATGGCGACACGCTGACGTTGACCTCCGGAAAGTTGATCCGGACGATGACGCGCCCGGTCGGCCAGACCGAAATCCTCAATAGCTGCTTGCACCCGTTTTTTTCGCTCTGCAACCTCAAGCCCTGCCAGCATCATTGGCAGTTCAATATTTTCAAAAGCACTCATCCTGGGAACGAGATGAAAGAACTGGAATATAAATCCTATTTTATGGCGGCGCAGAGCTGCCTGCTGACTGTCATCCAGTGCCGTCATATCCTCATCTTCGAGGAGATATTTACCGCTATCAGGCCTGTCGAGTAACCCGATCATGTTCAGCAGAGTCGATTTACCTGAACCCGAAGGCCCCATAATACTGACATACTCACCGGTAGTAATAGTCAGATCCACCTCACGCAGGGCGCGCACCTCTTCATCACCTACGATAAAATGCCTGCTCACCTTCTCCAGACGTATCATTGCTCACCCTCTGCAACCACCGCCGAAACACCATCTTTTAACCCCGGCTTATCGACGTTGATGACAACCATCTGTTTTTCAGTAAGACCTGTGAGCACCTCCGTGAATGCCCAGTTGGCAAGACCGGTGGTAATCTCAACTTCATTCACGACTTCTTCAGTGGCGGAATAAACATACACCTTTTTGCCATCAAGAATCGACTCTGTGGGAATTTTCAGGGTATCTTCCCTGGTTGATATGAGAATCTCCACATCGGCACTATATCCGGCCAGCAGATCTTTAAAATCTTCTTCATTGGCAAAGGCAGCCTCTATATCAACAGTTCGAGCCTGTTTTTCAACATCAAGCACATACGGAGAAATTCGCCTCACCGAACCTGAAAAGTGTGTATCTCTAAAAGCATCAAGTGAGATTCTGGTCTCCATCCCTACTCTGACAGCAGCAGCATCCACTTCGTCGATAGGAGCCGAAACGTAATAACAGGTGTTCTCTATCAGATCGACAGCAGGTGGTGTTAACACCCCGACTGGTGAGGGAGTGACAAATTCATTTAACTCGCCTTCAATTTTGGCAATCACGCCATCAAAAGGTGCAATAAGGCGCGTCCGTGAGAGATTGGCCTCTGCCACATATATGCGTGCAGCGCCCATTTTAACGGATGCACGAGAGGCCTCGCACTGGGCCTGAAGCGACCTGGCCTTAGTCACAGCCTGGTCGGTCTGTTCTTCAGAACCTACCTTACTGCGAAAAAGACGCTCTGACCTTTTCGCCTGCCTGTCCGCTTCATCCGCAGAAAGACAGGTCGCATGTGCTTCCGCCTCCGTTACGGCAACTTCACGCTCAGCAAGCTCCAGTTGAGCCTTAAGGTCCTCATTCCAAATTTCAAGGAGCAGTGTTCCCGCCTTCACGTTATCGCCTTCACGGATTGGCAGATTGGCTATCTGCCCACCGATACTCGGTGAAAGTTTTGCCCTGCGACAAGCGTTCACCGTACCGGCACGGGTATTGGCAACAGTCTTTTCAACCACCCCTCTTACCACCGGCTGAATAACGACATCTATAGGTTTAGGCCGGGTTTTATGCCAGACAAAAAAGGCTATACCGGCAAGAATGGAAAGTACAATTGTCCAACGAAACAGCCTTCGCATCATTCTTCTCCTTCAGCTCGATCACACAAACATGAGAGAAACGTTTTCGTTTTTATTATCATTATTTTGTCATTAAAATGGATTACAGAAAAGCGTCTTTTCGCATGAAGCATATTAAAAAACGATTAATCTGTTATACAATAACAACAAGATTATACATCGCTACCGCATACACCTTAGCATGACAAGGATATATACTGTGAAAAGCCACAGATCAGACGATTTTGCTCAATGCAACCTTCCCGGTCTTTTCTTCGCCCTCATCTGGCTACTTGCTGCATGCAGCAACCAGGACAAACCACATTTCATCGATGATCAACCAGGGCTTCTGGCTCTTGAGGAAAAAACACATCTGCAAAGCTATAATAAAGCTCTGCTGAATGACCTCGATATTCATTTCAAACTTATCATTCTCGACAAACCTGCCAGCGACATCAATCACACTGCCAGTCAAGTATTCGGCAAGCTCGGAGAAAGAACCGGGGCAGCCCGAGGTCTGCTTTTTCTTGTTGACCCTATCGGCAGGCAGACCCGTATCGAAGTCGGCTATGACCTCGAACAGATCTTCCCGGATATTTTTGTCGGATACCTCGAACAGCAACAGATGGTACCATTTTTCTCAAAAGGCAGGGTTGGCGCCGGAATTGAAGCGACAACCGAGTTATTGGTGGCCAGAGTACAGCGGGCAATAGCTGGCCATGAATTCGATCCTACTGAGGAACAGCTCGATTTAAACTATTTTTCAGGAGGGGGCGGAGCCAGGATTTCTGTAGAGATAGATTCAGAACCTGTCCCTAAACCACATACTGGTAATACTGGTGATTTTTTACCGCAAGATAGCCCGGAAAAGACTTTACAGTCATATATGCATGTTCTGCGAATCCACATGAAAGATCCGGCTCTGCCTCTGTATACTCCGCAAAGTCGAAAATTCCTGGCCCGATGGGTAGTAACAGACGCCCAGCAGAAGCACGAACTACAAGGGCTTGAAGCACTGAAGCCTGAACAGATACGCATTAATGGTAACTACGCCGTAATACGCTACCCTGTGCAGGAAAGACTACATTCACCCTACTTTCTTGAAAAAAGTACTGAAGGCTGGATGCTCGACTTTCATACCATGAGCCGATGTCTACAGATGAACCACCAGAATATGTGGCGATTCAAAAGCACTGACCATCCGTATATGTTCGGTTTTGAAGACTGGTATTTCGACGCTAACGGTTTTCCTGCAGGCAGCAGAGAACAATGAACCTGATGCATGAAACAAGAGACCATGAACAAAGAGTCCTGTGAAATCTGTTATTGCATCGGCCTCACATTTTACAGCCCGACCAGCCTAATTGATATTTTCCAATCGGTTTATGTATCTTTTCGGTTTAGATTTATTAACTTTTCGAGTAGACATTTTTCCTCATTACCTGCCCTACCCGGCTTCCAGATAATACTATTTTAGTGAGAAAAACATTGCCTGCTCCAGATATTCAACAAGAAGTTCTTCAACTTACAAAAGACCTTATCCGTATCCCATCAACACAATCTCGTCCGTCGGATATTCATCAATGTGCCGATTTCATCAGCCAATGGTTATCTGAGAATAACATTACCTTTGATTACTACAACATACAGAATGTGCCATCAATAACTGTGTTGCCGACACATGGAAAAACACCTGTATTGCTCATGAGTCATTTTGATGTTGTGGAAGTTGAAAATATCAGCTTGTTTTCCCCAGAGGAATTGAACGGCAGCCTCTTCGGTCGCGGAGCAATAGATGACAAATACGCTGTCGCCCTTTCGCTCGTTCTTTTCAAAAACCACCTTAATCGACTCAAACAGCAGGGAGGAGTACAGAAAGATATGTCTTTTGGCCTGCTGCTGACCGGAGATGAAGAGGTAGGTGGATTTAACGGGGTAGGCGCTATATCAAAAGATATTCACACCGATTTTTTTATTACCATTGATGGCGGAAACCCGGAACTCATTGTAAATAAAGAAAAAGGCATTCTGCAACTCATTCTTACCACCACAGGAAAAGCTGCACATGCAGCACGCCCCTGGCTGGGGCGTAATGCTTTTGATATTCTGGTAAACGATTACAGAAAAATACAGGAAATTTTCAACGATCAGGCTCCAGATCACTGGCATAAAACGATGGTACTTTCCAACTGCAAAGCAGGCAACGGTTCCACCAATGTTGTTCCGGATAGAGCGGTGGCTACACTTGATATTCGTTATACCGAACATGATGACCCCGACGAAATTTTAGCTACCATCGAAAACGCCATACAGTCGGATGTTACAGTCAAGACGAAAGAACCTGTTTTTTCCAGCTCCCCTTCTCCATACATCGATCTGCTTGTTCACCACTCAGGCAACGCCCGAATAGGCTTTGAACACGGTGCTTCAGATGCCCGTTTTCTTTCTCAACGAGGTATCCCCGGAGTCATTTGCGGGGCTGAAGGTGAAATGAGTCTGCACACAGAAGAAGAGCATATTGTATTATCAAGCATGTACGATCTGTACGACAGACTTGATCACTTCCTTCTCGATATCACAAGTACGCTGCAGACAGATACGTTGCTTACCGATGCATGCAAATAAGATCCGGATTTTGAGGAACTCCCTCATTTCAGGGCAGAGAGATGACGTATAGAAACAGACGCTCTCACTTGAATATGCAGGTTCTCGATATACAGTTTGTACTATGCAAACACCAGACACTCTCCAGAACCGCATCACCGGCAGTCTCTATGGAATGTTTATCGCAGACAGCCTGGCAATGCCCGTACACTGGTATTATGACACCATAGCTCTACGCAAAGATTACGGTGAGGTGCTGGATTTCCTGCCTCCCCGTAATCCTCATCCCGATTCCATCCTCTGGCGTTCGACATATACGCCGACTCATCCCTCAGCCGACATTCTGCATGATCAAGCCCGCTACTGGGGAAAACGAGGAGTCCATTACCACCAGTTTCTTAAGGCAGGCCAAAACACCCTTAATGTACAACTTTGTCGTACTCTCCTCGGCCTCATTCAGGAGGATGGCAGCTATTCACAAGAAAGATGGTTGAAGCGTTTTGTTACATTTATGACCACACCCGGATCACATAACGATACCTACGCAGAAGAATACCTCCGCCATTTTTTCATACACTATGGTCGGGGTACAAAGTTGCAGCTATGCGGGAGAACAGATGAACACCATATCGGGGGGTTATCTCTCATGCTGCCGCTGCTGATCGTATTTTCCAAAAATAAACGTTACGCGAAACGGCTTGCACTCCAGCATCTCAGCCTCACACATGGCGGAGCAATTATGGAACAGGGGGGAAGTCTGATAGCGGATATACTGCTCGATCTGCTGCATGGCGAATCACTGTGCGCAGCAATCACCAACGCCTGTGATGACTGCACTCACCCCATTGCCAAGCATCCACTTGCGACACTGCTCGAATTTCCAGACACTAGAGTTATCAGTAAACACTTCTCATCTGCCTGCTATATAGAGCATGCCCTGCCGGCGACATTGTATCTCGCCCTTAAATATGCAGAGGACCCTGAAAGCGGTCTCATAGCCAACACCATGGCTGGCGGAGACAATGCAGGCAGAGGCGCAGTTCTTGGTGCACTCTTTGGAGCTGCCGGTGGCATGGAAATCTGGCCGGAAAGATGGGTCAATGGTTTACTGCAACCGCCACCTATACCTGAGATCGATGAAATACCTGAAATACCGACACAACCGCAGGAATAAGCAGTTTCCATCCGAACGATCCGACGGAGAAATACTTCAATTGATTAAGATGTGATTATGACCTGAGGGGGACTCGCAGGAGTATCGTTTACAGAAGCATTTCACATCTGTGGTGAATATCAACCTTTTCCGGCATCTTCGGGAAGATATCAGCCGGCATACTTTCAGCCGACTCTTCATTGAGATAATCCTACAAAAAAACCTCCTCGATCTATGAACAGAACGGGAGGTTTTATGTATCCGGGCAATACTTTGCCCGGATAAACGACACAACTCACTGTACGATGTACCCGTGATTTCTCATCAGTTTTTCCTGGTACCAAATACCAGTTTCCCACCAAGATGGCCCGCAATACCGGTGGCAGCAAGCATTACCGCAGCAATACCAAAATATATCAGGCGAAACGGTGAATCTCCCCCTACCACACCAGGTTCAACAAAACGCCAGACAACAAGGATGACAAGGGACACTGTAACAATGACACTACAGATAATTTTGGTGAAAAAGATAAAGGTTTTGGCACCTTTGTAGCGATTTTTCCACTCAAGGTATCCGGTGAGGAGCACAACCGGCATAGTGAACAGTACAAAAACCATATTATAATACGCTGCCGCTTCAAAACTCTGGATGCCAAGGAATATGGAAATTGCCAGAAATATTACAGCAACCGGCAGAATACCGTTCGGCATATGCACTGAAATAGGATGAACATGAAATTTCATGATAAGACGGGTCAACAAGCTCGGCCGATCCTGTTGTACACTTTTTTTACCTTTGGCTGCAGGTTGTGCTGCAGCTGCTATTTCATTTCCTTCCGCGTCAACTTCAACAAATTTATCAGGCCCCGCTTTACAGATCGGACACTCCTCCGGCGGGCCGCTTCCCTCATGAATATATCCACAGATCGTACATTTCCAGCGCCGCTTGTCACCTTCAGCCACCACTTCCTCAAACTTCTCTGCAGGTGCCTTACACAGCGGGCATTCTTCCGGCGGAGCATCACCTTCATGGATATAGCCGCAGACAGTACACTTCCACTTCTTCATAGAACCTCCTTATATATTTCGACTGTAATCAAACTGTATTTATTGTCAGGACTGTTTTTCATTTTCGGGCAGTCTACATTCAGATTTGAAGAATTCCGAGCACTATTTTACTACGAAAACATAAAGATAAAGCTACGACGCGGTGGATATTGCGCAGGAATATCACCAAAACGGCACCATGACATCACCGCAGAAACAGAGTTCCGGTTATATTTGAGGAAAGCCGTTATGCATCATCTCCCGCAGAGTATCATCAGTGAGATCGTTGTTTTCAAGGAGTCTACCGTCCAGATACTTAAGGGCAATATGCACAAGACAGGCTTCTATCCGTTCACTGCGCTCGCTGTCACTGTGCATATACCTGTCGAAGGTGTCTTCTGATCCTGCTGATAATCTGGCATTGATACGTTTTTTACGTATATGATCATCCACATCAAGGACAATAATATGCGCATGTGTTGCACTCTTCATTTTATTGAAAGCTGAAGTGAGATACCATGGTATTCGAATCTGCTCGACTGAACTGAAACGATGTCCGAGATAAAAAGCAAGGGCACGTAAGCCATTATGCCCGACGACAACTAGCTTCTTTTCTCCGGGTAACCTGAATCGTCTGTAATCCCAGAATATGATAAGGCTGACAAGAAGCGGCAGTAAAAATCCAAGACGACGAAAAAGCAGAAGAAATGTTTTTTCCTGCAGGGTGTCTAAAAAATCTTTCCGGCTACTACTGGTTGCACGATAGGCCTTTCCGCTCAAAAATCGTTGTCGCTTCTCGACATCTCCGCCAGCCTCACGGATCATATCAGTAAGTACGGTTGCCACATAATCCTTGCCGGAGGCATCTGTTCCAAGCAGTAGGATGACATCGGGGATATCCCAGGGATAGTTTTTCGGTTTCATAGCATGTGCATATCAGTTGAAGGGAAGAAAACAAAAAAGGGTGTCCCGGTAACCGGTGATCACAACAACCATCACTCGTACCTGAGACACCCTGTACTATAAAAGAGGAGGACAATTACGTCAAATAGCTTTGAGATAAGAGCTGTTACACTATGACACCATCTTCTATCTGAATAGTTCGTCCGGCGATCTTTGCATATGAAGGATTATGGGTAACCATCACAACCGAAAGCCCATCATTATGCAGATCTGACAGCAATGCCATGATCTGTTCACCGGTTGTTCGATCCAAACTGCCTGTAGGCTCATCGGCAAACAAAACTCTGGATGATTTCACCAAAGCTCTGGCAATAGCTACCCGCTGCTGTTCACCACCAGAGAGATTGCCGGGAAGACGGTCGGCTTTATCTGCTAACCCGACCCGATCAAGGCACTCTCTTGCTTTCTCAACATCGGCTTTTTTTACCGGTTTCATAGACTGCATGAAAGGCAGGAGTGAATTTTCAAGCACCGTCAGATACGGTAGCAGATGATGGAACTGAAAAATCACCGAGAAGTCGGTTGATCTCAACTGATTCAATCTCTTTTCAGACAATGCTGACAGATTGTCAGCTCCATAATGCAAATCACCGCTATCAGGCCTGACCAACGTCGACAACACGTTCATCAGGGTCGTCTTACCGGAACCGGAGCGCCCCACAATAGAAACAAACTCTCCCTCTCCAATATCGACGGAGACCTCTTTTAAAACAGGAACGATATTTCCGTCAGTTGTAAAATTCTTAGTAATATTTCGTGCTGAAAGCATAGATTTTATCTCCTCACCTTACAGCGCAACAAGTGCGGTTGATGGATCGACTCCGGCACCTTTCCAGGCGGGATAGACGGCGGCAATGACTGTTACCAGCGCAAATGCAGTGACAGCAATCAGCAGATGGCCAAGAGAAAATACAGGGACAGCGCCCTCCGCCATCGCCAGCAGCTCGAGTACCTTAAAACTCGCACCAAAACCACTGAGATACCCGATCAAACCTGCCAAAGCGCCTATAAACCCTGCTTCGAGAGAGAATATGGTGAAAATCTGTGACTTTCCATAACCTAGAGAACGCAGAATGCCGATATCCTTCTTTCGCTCATTGACAGCTGACAACATGGATAAACCTACCATGGCCGCAGCGGTAATCAGAATCACTACACTGATTGAAAGAGCGAGTTTCTGAACAAAATGAACAGAAGCCATCCGCTGATTAACCACATGCTGCAGAGCCGTTACCTCGGCTCCGGGTAGCGCACCCTGTAATTGTTCGACAATATCCTCAATCGGACATCCTGCACATAGCGCAGCAACTTCTATAAAACTCGTTGAATTCGGCGTTCCCAGCAATCCCTGCAGCGTCGGAAGGCCCATTAAGAGTACGGTATCATCATCCCCTCCGGTCTCATAAAGTACACCGGAAACAGTAAATGTATCCCCCAGTACCTCCAAAGAATCTCCGACGTTAATATCGAGTTTTTCAGCCGCCCGACTGCCGACCAGTATCTGCTCTTGCTGTTGCGGGAATTGACCGTTCACACCCCAGTAACTCTTGATGCCACGTTCTTCCTGCCAGCTGACACCGACTACTGCAACTGCCGTGTCCTTTACTTTTGTCATGGTCACAAGTTTGGGTGCCACAGCGCTTATCCGATCCTGCAGTTCAATACCTCGAATCGCCTTTACCGTTTCAGCTGCCGGTAGATCATGAACATCGAAGAGCATATCTCCCATGTGGAAACCACCGTAACTGACGCTCAGTTTTTCATTTGCTGGAGAAACAACAATATTTGCACCAAATGCTGTCAACTTCTTCTCAAGACTCAGCCCCACCACCTGAGACACCTGATACAGAGCAACTATGGACATGACGCCCAACGAGAAGACCAGCAGCATAAGCAAAGTCTTGGATGGTTTGCGGCGGATATTCCGCAGAGGAATAGTCAGTATATTCATACCATCTCCTAAAAGAACCGGGCGCCCGGCAGAATATCAGCGACTTTGATAACCAGTTCTGGTCCGGAAGTCTCACGCTTTAACGGGGCTGGATTGCACCCGCCCTCAACCACATTCACCTGGCTGGAATGAAAACGGCGACCGCAATTATCGCAGATCATAAAATCACCGTCCTGGCTGTAGCCTTTTTTGGCAGGAAAACAAACATCGCAGGCATCAAATGCGGCACGGATAACACCATCATTACTTCGCACAACAAAGAATTTAATCTCTTTGCCATCACTTTTATACGCGTAGTAATGCGCTTTACCATCGTTAACATCATCAAGAGCCAGACGAACCTCCCCATCAACCGCCTTTACGTTTTTATGCTGTCCGAAAATACCAAATCCTGCGCTGCTGTTTACCGGCAGAATCAAACCCGCTGCCACAACTGCAGCCAATACAAAAGAAAGAAACTTTGAAGACATACCTTATCCTTTATAATCAATGTGAATTACAGGATACTTTACAGCCAATTCCTGTGAGGAAATTGTGCAGCAAAGCATCGTTGATGATCTCGTGAAAAATCATCCCGTCCTGCTAAAATGGACTCATGGAAACTATTGAGATAGAGAATCAGGTAAGTTCTAAATCAGATACACGCAGTTCAGGGTATAGATAGAGGAATTTTTTTCAGGAGGAGGACCCTGGGGAGGTTCAGCATATGTATACTGAACCGTAATGATAACAGCGGGAGACATCCCCGGAAGCAAGGCAACAGCGTAATCACTCTTCGGGAGAGTGAATTGGGCAACTACGTTATCCGCATCACCAGTCCCGGGACAGAATGAACCATGTTCACATTGTTCAGACTTCTGCCTATCAGTACGTTGTGCATCGGCGTGACCTTCAGCATGTCCTGCCATGTCATCGCAGCACGTAACAATCACCTTACTGCCGCAGTGCGTGCATGCAGGGGGACAGACATCCCCGCCGGCATGAGCAATACCGAGACTCACAATTGCCGCAATAAGCAGCTGTATAATGATGTAATGACAGTTTTTCAGCATAGTATCCTGGGTGAATTTACATGCATCAAGATACTACATCGTGGTATTTTTAGTCAAGATTTTTCACTTCACAGTTGACTCAAAATGCCGATCCACCGTCATCACATCGAGAGCAACAGGCTAACTCAGGCCAAGTTTTGCATCTATTTCTTCAACCTTCTCCTGAGCTGTCTCCCACTGACTATACCATCGCTCAAGTCGTCGCTTACATTCTTCATATTTTTTGCTTGTTTCACTCCAGGCCTTTTCATCGGAATAGAGTTCAGGGTCGGCCATCAGAGCTTCGAGATCTTCTTTCTCGACCTCAAGCGTTTCGATATGTTCCTCCGCCTCTTTGACCTGCTTTAAAAGCGGACCGGCCAGTCGGCTTCTTTCCTGCCGCCTCTCAGCCTCAATCTTTTTCTGCTCTTTTCTGCTCTGTTTAGAACCGTTCTCAATGGCTTCTTCTACCTGTTTTTCTTCAGGCGCAATCTGTTCCTTACCGTTCTGCTGCTCTGCAAGCAGTTCCATCTTTCGCAGATATTCAGAGATACTGCCCTCATGCAAGGTGACATGTCCGTCTTTAACCTCCAGCACTTTATTGACAAAACCATCGACAAAATAGCGGTTATGGGAAACGACGACAATTGTCCCGTCATACTGGGCCATAGCCTCCTGCAAAATTTCCTGGGAACCCATGTCAAGATGGTTTGTCGGCTCATCAAGCAACATACAGTTTGCCGGAGTAGCAATCATCTTAGCCAACGCCAGCCTGCTCTTTTCACCTCCGGAAAGTACAGCCACCTTTTTCTCAACCTCTTCGCCACGAAAGAGAAAGGCCCCGAGCAATGACCGCATTCTGGTCATTGTCATCTCTTCGCCAGACAAAGCCATAGTCTCGAGCGCAGAGAGTTGCGGTGACAGCTCCTGTGCCTGATGCTGGCCGAAATACGAAAGCTTAACGTTGCTACCAAGCCGTACCGTGCCGCTGTCCTTTTCTATGATCCCGGCCAGAATCTTCAGTAATGTTGATTTTCCGGCACCGTTCACGCCAACTACCGCTACCTTGTCTCCACGATGCAACTGCAGATGCACATTACGAAAAACCTGTTTACCATCATAACTTTTCTCAAGTTTTTCAACCTGCAGAACATCTCTTCCGGAAGCGGGAGCAGGTGGAAAAGAAAAATTAATCTGCATTTCATCGTCGCCAAGTTCGATAAGCTCCAGTTTGTCGAGCTGCTTCAAACGGCTCTGAACCTGCTTGGCTTTGGTTGATTTCGCCCGAAAACGTTCGACAAAACGCATAGTCTGGCGGATTTTGGCCTGCTGATTGTCATACGCTGCCTTCTCCACGTTCCGTCGTTCGTCTTTGTCTTTTAGGTAAAACGTGTAGTTGCCCTTAAAGGCAGTTACCCGACCATAGCTGATCTCCCAGGTCGCGGTGGTTGCTTTATCTAAAAAGGTTCTATCATGGGATACAACTACCAACCCCCCCTTGTAGTTACGCAAAAAGTCTTCCACCCACGTCAGAGACTGCAGATCCAGATGGTTTGTCGGTTCATCAAGTAACAGCAATGATGGTGCCTCGAGCAGCATCTTGGCCAACTTGAGACGCATCAGCCAGCCACCTGAAAATTCCTGAACCGGTCGCGTCATGTCAGACTGCTTAAAACCGAGCCCTAAAAGAACCTTCTCTATCTTTGCCTGCATGACGTAAATATCGCTTCCATCCAGTTGATGCTGTATCTCACCCTGGCGCTGCAGCAACTTCTGGAACTCTTCAGAAGCCGGTTCGCAGTCTCCAAGCCGGTGATGCAGATCCTCGCCCTCTTTCTGCAAATTCAGAAGCGAATCAAAGGCCGTCTGTGCCTCTTCGTAGAGGGTGTTGCCGGTGAGGAGTTCATGAGATTCCTGGGGCAGATAACCAACTGTAAAATTTCTGGCTCGTGTCACTACACCGTCATCTGTTGCTGAGACACCGGCCATAATTTTTAAAAGGGTTGATTTCCCAGCTCCGTTGACCCCTACGAGGCCAATTCTGTTCCCCTCATGTACCTGTACGGAAATATCTTTAAACAGATGCTTTTCGCCATAACGAATATCAAGATGATTAACAGACAACATATTCTATACTTCCCCGCTCTCTGGACTTTTCAGAGATTATGGTAAAACGACCTTCAAAACCTAACGCTTCAAATCGTCGAATATTCATTTTTTTCATACCAGCCACTGCAGAATGATCGCGGTGGGATATGTGTATTTCCAGTTTTTCGCCTTCCTGCAACAATCGCAGCCGTCTACGAATACGTCTGAACCAGTTACGCGAAACGACCAGTTCGCCGAAAGCAGGATGATAGGGGCCGGCAACAACCTGTTTTTCAAGAGCCTCTGAAGGCTGCAAGCCCATACGCACCACGGGAATACCTGCAGCGTCAAACAGATCTCTGGCCCGACATGTCAGCGCCACAGCCCGGTTCAGCGACAGTGGCGTGTATACACCCTGGCGATACATCTCTGCAAGTTCAGAGTGGTGAACAACTACAGCCGGATACAGACGCACCATGTCAGGCTGAAAGGCAACCACCTCACGTACCCCTTGAAAAAACGACTGTGTAGTCTCACCGGGAAGGCCGGGAAGAAGCTGCACCCCTACCTCCAGACCACCCTTTCTTAACAACTGCATCGCTACTCTGCTGTCATCAGCGCTATGCCCGCGCTGAGCTCTCGTCAGAACCTCGTCGTCAAGCGACTGCACTCCCAATTCAACCGTCTTGACCCCTGTGTCTTGCAACAGCCGGACGATATCCTCATCCAGGCAATCAGGACGGGTAGACAACCGAATGGATTTTACTCTGCCATCTGTAATAAAAGGTGTCACCAGCGACAGCATTCGCTGTTGCTCTTCGCAGGCAAGACAGGTGAACGAGCCACCGTAAAAAGCAACCTGGACATCATCATGCCCAGGGCTTCTCGTCAGCCAGGTCTCTATGGTCGAGACGATATCGCTACCTGCAACAGTAGCTCCTTCGCCTCTGCCGGTAATTGCATGCTGATTACAGAAAAGGCATTGATGTGGACAGCCGCGATGCGAAATAAAAACAGGGATAACCAGTCCCATATCACCCGTCACTTTTCTTTAGATCTTTCAGAGCTGCCGCCGCTGCACGCTGTTCAGCCTCCTTTTTGGACCTCGCTTCACCTGTTCCCAGCACCTTCTCCCGAAACAGAACAGAGATAGTAAAAATTTTCTGATGGGACGGCCCTTCTTCATTATCAAGTCTATATGCAGGACCCTCGTTGTATTTCTCCTGCAATGCCTCCTGCAGGCGACTTTTGGAATCTGCTATGAGCATCTCTTCCTTTTTCTCTTCAATCGCAGGCAGGAACAGTCCGGTAACAATTTCCGTTACCGTGTCATATCCCGCATCCTCAAATATTGCTCCAATCACAGCTTCAAAGGCGCATGAGAGAATTGATGCCTTGTTCCGGCCATGTGAAGCATCTTCCCCTTTCCCGAGAAAGAGGAATCTTCCCAATTCTATCTGCCGGGCCATAAAGGCCAGATGTGTCTCGTTGACAAGGGCTGCCCGCAGGCGAGTAAGTTCACCCTCACGCATCTCCGGGTATTTTTTGTACAGTATATGTCCTACAACAAGATCCAGAACTGCATCTCCCACAAACTCGAGAGTCTCATTATTGTTACCGCCCTGCGCCTGCTCAAAAGCAAAAGAGGAATGCACCAGTGCTTTCTGCAGCAAACGCAGATCGGTAAAGCGATATTCCATTATTTTTTCGAACTCGCACAACAGGTCTTTGTTGCTTCGTACCAGAGAATCTAATTCAAAACCCATTTTTTTGTATTTTCCTCTTGTCAAATTTTCTAACTATGGTAAAAAGGTCTCCACGCTTGAGGCGGCGTAGCCAAGTGGCTAAGGCAGTGGTCTGCAAAACCATTATTCAGCGGTTCGACTCCGCTCGCCGCCTCCAGAATTTCTAAGGGGTTACAGATAACAATCTGTAACCCCTTTTTTTATTCCAGAATCCAGGGCATAAATTTCGTGAATGCCCCAGACTGAGTGCGGTTCTTCTTAACTGATATTTTCCAGGCGGTCAAGGTTGATAGTCTCTCAATCACCACCTGATGATCCGGAGACCTTTCCTCTACGACAGCAAATATTCAGGGGTCGGCCCCCTCCGCCGCCCAGCTGGTGCCATCACTGCTCGGAAATATCCCTATTCGCAAAAGATATTCCCGGCAAGCGCTTATTCGACCGGAATCCCCCAGATCTCCTCCGAATATTGCCGTATCGTTCTGTCGGTTGAAAACTTACCCATACGTGCAACGTTCATTATTGCCATCTTCGTCCAGTTTTCCTTGTCTAGAAATGCCTTGCCGACAACTGTCTGGCATTTGATATACGATTCCAGATCCAGCATTAATAAATACGGATCATACTGATCGAGCAGACTGTCAACAAGCGGCTGAAACAACGTTTTGTCGCCACGACTGAAAGAACCATTCCTCAGACTTTCTATGACTTCCATTATATGTTCGTTGTCATTGCATACTTGCAATGGGGTTCGGCTCGGATTGAGACGTTCAAATTCCGCCTCTTCAGCTGTCATTCCGAAAAGGAAAAAGTTCTCTTCTCCGACCTCTTCACGGATTTCTATATTTGCCCCATCAAGAGTACCTATTGTCAACGCTCCATTGAGGGAAAATTTCATATTTCCTGTCCCTGAGGCCTCAGTCCCTGCTGTGGAGATCTGTTCTGAAAGATCTGCAGCGGGCATAATAACCTCTGCCTGCGACACATTATAGTTAGGCAAAAAGACAACCTTCAGCTGATTATTCACGCGAGGATCATTGTTGATTACATCGGCTATTGAGTTAATTAACTTGATGATCAGTTTTGCCCGCCAGTACGACGGGGCCGCTTTACCTGCAAAGATCGCCGTCCTTGGAGCAAAAGTCTCACTGTTTTTATGCAGCATCTGCTGATAGAGATAAATCAGATGCAGTGCATTCAACAACTGTCGCTTGTACTCATGAATTCGTTTCACCTGCACATCAAACATTGTATCGGGATTTACAACTATTCCTGTATTCTCTTTGATATACGCAGCAAGATTTGCCTTATTCGCCCTCTTTATGGACTGCCAGTCAGCGCGAAATGCAGCATCTTCAGCCAGAGGCTCAAGATTCCGCAACTGGTCAAGATCAGTTATCCAGTTAAAACCAAGATTACGACTGATAAGATCTGCAAGTTCCGGATTAGCCTGCAGCAACCAGCGGCGCGGCGTGATACCATTCGTTTTCGAGTTGAATTTTCCGGGATAAAATTCATGAAAAATTTTGAAGAGTCTGCTTTTCAACAATTGCGTATGTAATTCCGCCACGCCATTCACTGAATGACTCCCCACTATAGCCAGATGCGCCATGCGTATCTTCTTGACAGCACCCTCCTCAATAATTGAAAATGCACTCAATTTATTTGTATCTTTTGGATATGCCTGGGCTACAGTTTCAAGAAAGCGATGATTAATCTCGAAGATGATCTGAAGATGACGCGGTAACACTTTGCCCATAAGGTCAACTGTCCATTTCTCCAGTGCTTCAGGCATAAGCGTGTGATTCGTATACGCAAATGTTTTGACTGTAATATCCCAGGCCTTCTCCCAGCCGACCCCATGCTCATCGAGAAGAATTCGCATCAGCTCAGGGATAGCTATAGCAGGGTGGGTATCATTCAGTTGCACAGCAACACTGTCCGGGAACATATCAAAGGTGGGATGCTTCTTGGTATAACGTCGAAGGATATCCTGAAATGTCGCAGCCACAAAGAAATACTGCTGCTTTAAACGGAGTTCCTGCCCGGCAAGATTATGATCCGGCGGATAGAGAACCTTGGAGATCGTTTCCGAACTCACCTTGGACTCAACCGCTCCGATATAATCCCCCCGTCCGAAATAATTCAGATCAAGCTCACGCGACGCTCTCGCCGTCCAGAGACGCATATTGATCACATGGCCGTTTCTATAGCCGGGAATAAGCAGATCGCTGGGCATTGCCATGACATCCCTGGTGTTGACCCATTTTGCCCGATAATTGCCATTTTCATCCTGATAACTCGAAACGTTTCCATAAAACTTCACAGGAAATACCGGCACTCTTCTGTCGAATGCCCAGGGAGTCCCGTAACGCAGCCAGTTATCAGGCGTTTCAACCTGATGTCCATCGACAAGTTGCTGATAAAAGAGACCATATTCATACATTATCCCATAGCCGTATGCCGGAATTTTCAAGGTGGCTATGGAATCCATAAAACATGCAGCCAACCTGCCGAGGCCGCCATTACCGAGAGCCGCATCCTCTTCCTGCTCACAGATCTCGGTCAGATTATAGCCCAGATCCTCCACAGCTTTTTTAACCTCATCACTAATACCAAGGTTAATCACACTGTTCATCAGCGAACGCCCGATAAGGAACTCAAGGGAAAGATAGTAGACCCTCTTCTTTTTCTTGGCATAAAAAGTCTTCTGGGTAGATATCCACTTCTCTACCATAATATCGCGCATTGTGTATGAAAGCGCCTTTGAGATATCCTGCCTGCCGGATCTCTCGGGATCACGCCCCTGAAAGCTGAGAAGATGATGAACTATATTTTCTTTTATTGCATCAGCGTTGGTGTCAAAATGCGGTGAAGAACAGGACTCCCCTCCCTGTTCCAAGTTTGTAATCACTTTTTTCTGCACTTTCATGTTTTCACTCCTCGACTAATCTAATGACTGTGGTAGGTCGACAGCAGCATTGGCTACAAACAGACACGACTCGCAACCGCGACAATATAATAAACCGGAAGACCTGCAGAAACGTTCTACACAACAACTCCTATAGGTAGGTATTCAGACATGGACTGACAAGACCAGAGACGGACTTCTTCTTTACACTCTGCCATTTTTCATCGGCCGCTGTCCAGTTTTCACTGCCGGCTCTCACTATTTGTTGATCGACATACCACGTCGTGGTATACCCTTATCTCTTAGCATGTCTTATTATCTCTATCTTTAACACTTTATACACAATTCAACATTGAGGTTTACATGGCAGAGAAAAAACAGCAACAGCCAATTCTGGCGTATCTTATCATTTTTATAGTCGGTTTTGTTTGCGGCGTTGGATTTGCTGCTTTCAAACTCAATTCAGGTGGAAATGGCACTTCAGTCACCTCCAATCAGCAAATTGCCAATACGCCCGACGAAACCAGCACTGCAATTACCAATCTGGAAGCAACCGTAACCGCTAACCCGGAGGATTTTCAATCCTGGGTACATCTTGGTCATCTTTACTTTGACACCAATCAATATGACAAGGCTATTGCAGCCTATACGACCTCATTAAAATACCACTCCGGTGACGCCGACCTTCTGACTGATCTGGGTGTTATGCATCGCCGCTCAGGTCGCCCGGAGGTTGCTATTGAATGGTTTGAAAAAGCCCAGGCCATGGACCAGATACATCAACCTTCAAGATTCAATGAGGGAATTGTTCGATTTTACGACCTGAAAGACCCGGAAGGTGCTATTGCAGCCTGGGAAGAACTGCTTAAAGTTAATCCCGATGCAGCAGCAGGCAGTGGCCAGAAAATCAAGGATATTGTCGATGAAGTTAAAAGCGGAAAGTTAAAGCCCTAACAACAGGCACTTAACCTGACACAGGGATATCATACATAATCGAATCAGATTACCCCTCTTTCTCAGCAAGAATGGTGAGGTATGAGGTGTAAGGAGAATACAATTCACCCCTTATACCTCACCTGATCAAACTACAATTCAGGGCTGATCAGATAATCGAAAAATACAAAATACGTAGGTAATCGGCACGTCACCATTACCTAGAGGATAATTTATGAAGCCTGAAACCTTAGCAATTCACGCCGGGCAAAAAGTTGACCAGGACACTCTCTCACGAGCCGTGCCCATCTACCGCACGAGTGCTTACCTGTTTAATTCCACCGAGCATGCTGCCAATCTCTTTGCATTGAAAGAGCTTGGTAACATATACACCCGAATCGGCAATCCGACTCAGGATGTACTCGAACAGCGTATGACTGCACTT
>JBFHGS010000079.1:0-18483 GCA_041582995.1 Desulfopila sp.
CATCGATCGAACAGAAAATGAGATTGTTAAACCGGTAATAAATCACAAAAGCGGAACATTCCTCAATAATCTCAGAAACGATAGACTACCTGTCATAGTCGAACTCGACCCCCCGACACACCTCGACATCCAACACGTCCTGGCCGGAGCAGAAGCTCTCGCAAAAGCAGGAACAGACGCTATATCCCTTGCTGAAAATCCCCTGGCTATTCTGCGGGCCGGGAATCTGGGGCTGGCATCACGAATCAAACAACAAACGAACATTACCACTATACTGCACCAGACAGGTCGCGACCTGAATGCTCTCGGCCTTCAGGCAAGGATGATGGAAGCGCACTTGCTCGGTATCGAATCAGTTCTCGCTGTTACAGGTGACTCAGCTTCTGGAACTGATCAGCCAGGGGTAACCGGAGTTTTTGACCTGCGCTCGCATGAGCTTATCAGCATGCTGAATGGACTCAATAACGGAATGAACATGGCGGGAAAATCCCTGAAAGAGCAAACAGATTTTTCCATTGGCGCAGCCTTTAGTTTCCGTCCTGATAACCCTGATTTTCAGATTCGGCGTCTTGAAAAAAAAGTGGTACTTGGAGCGCAGTTTGCCATGACCCAACCCCTCTTTTCAGCTGAGGCAATATTCCAGATGCTGGAAAAAACACAACACCTTGACGTCCTTATATTCCCTGGCATCTTCCCGCTGATTTCGCTCCGAAATGCAGAATTTCTGCACAATGAAGTACCGGGCATCCATGTTCCTGAACAGATACGTAAACGCCTGTCACAATATGAGAGCATATTGGATCAGAAAAAAGCAGCTCTTGAATACACCGGCGAACTGATCGAGACAGTTGCGTCATCAGTTGATGGCCTCTATCTTATAAGTCCACTCAACAAATGGGATATTGTACTGGAATATGTCCAGATGATTCGAAAGGCCGGATTTACCGGCAGTGGCAGAGCCGGCTTATGTAATAATACATTCTGATTACCCCTGCATTTCAGCTTGATCAGATAAAGCGTAAGGGAGGAACAGTGAGGCGTGAGCGGCGTTCATCGAAGTCACTCCTATCACCTCACCATTCCTGCTGAAAAAAAGAGGCAAGCAGGTAATACATTTCGATAATATATCCATGCGCCACTGCGAAGGAAAGTAACACATTTTTTTCAGTGGTTCGCATTGCACATTCTGCACATTGCCAGCTATGTAGCAACATGACGGTGACCAAATTATCCTACACACTACCCTTCAAATACATTGAGGAACTTATTCATTTTTATTGATATTAGCCTTTCTCCCCCCTGCCTCACATTATTGTTAGACATGCCGAATATGCGCAATTGCCCATAACTGTTGACTTACAGCCGCAGATTACACCTTCAGGCATTACTTACTGCTGAGTAAATCCAGAGCTTGCAGGGGGTTGCACGGCAATCATAACAATTGACTTTTAAAATACCTGTCTGTAGATTCGATTTTGCTTCATCAAAAAGGACCGGAGAGAAAGATCATGTCACCCGCTTTCAAAGGCTCACATGATTTGTGCATTACTCTTCTCCGGAAAAGGATGACACTCAACAGATTGGCAGCGGTATGGTATATACTCAACCATCACATCTTCCGCTCACGACATCTCACTCGCTGCTGCGTTATCGACCTGCTATTTCCTACATTTCACAACCGACATCGTTATCGCATTTTCAGAACACCAGGCTGGTTTGCGAAAAACCTTTGGTGCTCCAGGATCAGACTACACGTTCACCATCTTCTGCTATTGAACGAAGATGGCCTGACAGAACTATCCATAACGATTCAGGATTTCATAGCGCAAATCTTTACCAGAAAAATTCATTTTTCAGTGGGGTCTCTGAGGCCTCACGCGAAAATTCCTGCATTCAGCATCGTGCTATTTTGAGAAATACATCTGAGACAAAAATAAACTATCAGGGAGGTGCAATCACAACATAATCGGCGGTTTTATACCGCTGCCTGAACTGTGATGTTGTTTGTTCTGACTGACAATCGAGTTTACCTGGCCCATATCGTGGACAGGGCAGAAAGAGGATTGAGTTTATGGCAGAAAGCAGTATCAAAATCAAAGGCAAGAAAGAGAGTTTCTTCATTGACAAAGTCAAGGAGATCCTGCCCGAAGACGGGAATCTAAACCTTTGCCTCACTTGTGGCGCCTGCGCATCAGGCTGCCCGGCAACCGGTTTAGCAGATATGGATCCCAGAAAATTCCTGCGCATGTGTTCCATGGGCCTGGATGAAGAAGCTACTAAATCACCGTGGGTCTGGATGTGCACAATGTGTCAGCGTTGCATATATGTCTGTCCCATGAAAATCGACATTCCCCAACTTGTCTTCAACGCCAGAGCCACTTGGCCCCGTGAAGACCGCCCTAAAGGCATTCGCGATTCATGCGACATGGCCCTCAGAAATCCCTCTAACAGTGCCATGGGTACTGCACCGGATGATTTTATTTTCGTCGTCGAGGATGTACTCGAAGAATATAAAGAGTCACAACCAGAATTCAAAGACATGGTCGCCCCCGTTGACAGGGAAGGAGCACATTTCTTCCTCAATCAAAACTCCCGCGAGCCTGTTACCGAACCTGATGAAATGGTCCCCCTCTGGAAGATCCTCAATCTTGCAGGAGTCGACTGGACCTACGGCAGCAAAGGTTGGGCTGCTGAAAACTATTGCCTCTTCCTTGCTGATGACAAGTGCTGGGAGCATGTAACACGAGTATCGGCTAAGCAGGCAAATGACCTGGGGTGCAAGGTCTTTCTCAATACAGAGTGAGGGCACATTACATTCTCAGTCCGGGCCGGACTGAAAAAATTCGGTATTGAGCATAACTTTGAAGTAGCATCAATCTATCAGTACTACGCAAAATGGATTCGCGAAGGACGCTTAAAGGTCAGTTCTGACTGGAATAAAGATCGTAAGATCAAGTTCACCATTCAGGATCCCTGCCAGATTATTCGTAAAGGCTATGGCGATGCAGTCGCGGAAGACCTTCGCTATGTCGTGAGGTCAGTAGTTGGTGAAGAAAACGTTGTCGAAATGACTCCTAACAAGTCGAACAACTACTGCTGCGGCGGCGGTGGTGGGTTCCTGCAGTCAGGATACACTGAGGAACGTCGAGCGTATGGCAAAAAGAAATTTGACCAGATAATTGAGACAGGAGCCGACTACTGCATAACTGGTTGTCACAACTGTCATGCGCAAGTCCATGATATCGGTCATCATTTTGGCGGCAAATACGGTACCGTTCATCTGTGGACGCTCATCTGCCTCTCTTTGGGGATTCTTGGCCCGAACGAAAGGGCTTACCTTGGTGACGACCTGAAGGATGTTGACGTTTTCCACCCCGAAACAGCTCTTTTCTAAAAGAAAAGTAATGAGCCCAGGAACTGATGCGATCTTACTGGAACTGATTTAAAGGGAGCAGAAACGTATGAGTTTTCAAAAACGATTAGCAACAAACGAGTTTGTTGTCCTTGCTGAAATGCACACTCCGAAAGGGGTAAACATTTCCAGGTTGGTGAACGATGCCCGTCGGGTCAAAGGTAAAATAGACGCTGTAGTTATCCCGGATATGGATAACGGTATCATGCGCATGAGTGCGCTCGCCGGTGGGGTTCTGATGCAGCAGCAGGGTATAGAATCCATCATGCATGTGTACTGTCGCGACCGTAATCGAATGGCACTTCAGGGTGATATTCTGGCGGCACATGTTCTTGGCATCCAAAACCTCATTGTCGCCCACAGTGAAGATATCACTGAAGGTGATCATCGTGAAGCTAAGGCAGTCAATGATATAAACGAGGTCGAACTTCTTGAAGCCATTGCCAAATTGCAGGACGGTAAGGATATGGAAGGTTTTGAACTCGACGGCATCCCTTCCTTTACTGCCGGCTGTACCATCGCGCCGTTCAGCGATGACAAAGCGATGGAAACGCAACTGAAGCAGGCTAAGGAAAAAGTTGCTGCTGGTGCCGGTTTCATCATTACCCCACCAGTATTTGACATAGTCCATTTCAGTGGCTTCTATTCTAAGGTAAAGGAACTTGGTGTTCCTGTAATTCCAACAGTATTCCTGATCAAGTCTCTGGCAATAGCACAGTATATCGCTAACACTGACCCAGGTTCCCAGATCTCAGACGATGTCATCCGCCGCATCCGCAAGTCTTCCGATCGTGAACAGGAAGGCATCAAGATCGCAGGTGAAACCATCGCTGCGCTTCGCGACATTACTCAGGGTGTGCTGATCCAGACCCTGGGCTGGGAATACAAGCTGCCCGAGATCCTTGATGCAGCAGGAATATGATCGGAAGCAGAACTTTGCAGAAGGATTGACCGATTTTTTTCGTTTAACCCTGCTTAACCTGTGCAAATGAAGGTAGAAATGCAGAACACAAATAGACTTCAAAGCAGCAACAAGGTACTTGTTATCGGCGGAGGTCTCGGTGGTATTCGAACGGCGCTTGATCTGGCAGAGGCAGAAAAGGATGTAATCCTTGTTGATAAAGCCCCTGCCATAGGCGGTCTTATGACTCAGCTTGACCGCACCTTCCCGACGAACAACTGTGATCTCTGTACGCTTGCACCGAATCTTTCGGAAAGCAGCAGACAACAGCATATTCAATTGCTGGCATTAACCAGCGTTACCGATGTCAAAGGAAAAAAAGGCAACTTTACGGTCAGCCTGAAAACTGCCCCAAGATATGTAAATTTGGATAAATGTACCGCCTGTGGTGAATGCTACAAAGCGTTCCCTGAATGTGTCAGCTTTACACCGGGTCTCGATCACCGTGCACCAACATGTATGCGGTATCCTCAGGCAACTCCCCAGGCATATTCCATCGACCTTGCTAAATGTAATGACGTAGAAGCACTTATGCGGGTTTGTCCCGCAGGAGCGATTAATCCTGATGACATGGGTCGAAACCAGGAGATAAAATGCGGGGCAATCGTATACAGCCCCGGTGCTTCACTCTTTGATCCCAGTCATCTCGACTACCTCGCTTATGCAACGCAGCCGGATGTCGTGACCAGTCTGGAATACGAACGAATCCTTTCAGCTTCCGGTCCGACCATGGGCAAGCTTGTTCGCCCTTCAAACGGCGAACAGCCGAAAAAGATTGCCTGGATCCAGTGTATCGGTTCCCGCGGTCTGCAAAAAGGTGCAGGAGAATATTGTTCCAGCGCGTGTTGTATGTTTGCCTTGAAAGAAGCGATGGTCACCCGTGAAAGATTTGGCGATGACATCGAAACGACAATTTTCTACATGGATATGCGTACATTCGGCAAGGATTACGAACTGTATTTCCAGCGTGCGCGTGATGAATTCGGAGTGAAATTTGTCCATAGCAGGCCACATAGTATCCTGCAACCCGAAGGTAAGGAAAAACTCCTGCTCTCATATACGAATGAGGGCTCCACAGATCAGCATGAAGAAAGTTACGATATGGTTGTTCTCTCAACCGGCTTCAAAATTGCTGATGACGTTAAAGAATTAGCTGGCAAAATGGGGATGGAGCTACATAGCGACAGCTTCCCAAAAACAGAAGATTTCAACCCGCAGGCGTCCTCTGTTCCCGGTATCTACGTCTGTGGAACGTTCGAAAGTCCCAAAGATATTCCTGAGACCATGGTTCAGGCAAGTGCCGCCGCATGTATGGCAGCGCGGGATGTAGAGAGTGTTGAAGCTGAAAAGGAAAATGATGATCTTTTCCCGCCGGAGCGCGACATAACCGACGAAGAACCGAAAGTGGGTGTATTTATCTGCGACTGTGGGGAAAATATCGGCAACACTGTCAATGTTGATACTCTGGTTGAAGACGCTGCAAAACATCCATATGTAACTGTCGCTAAAGCTGCCGGTCATGGTTGCAGTCGTGAATCTATGGCGGTTATTAAAACTGCTATTGTAGAGGAAGGACTGAACAGGATAGTTATCGGCGGCTGTTCTCCTAGGTCACATCAAGAGAAATTTCAAGATCTTATAAGGTCTGCCGGTCTCAATAAATATCTCCTTGAGATTGCCAACATCCGTGAACAGGCTACCTGGGTACACCCTGGCCAACCGGAAAAAGCTACAGCCAAAGCCAAAGAGCTTATCCATATGGCTGTAGGGAGTGTTATCAAGGCACAACCTCTTTCTGACCATATCCTGCCGATGAACAAAGATGTACTTGTTGTTGGTGGTGGTGTTACAGGGATGACTGCAGCTCTTGAACTTGCTGACCAGGGATCCAAAGTTTACCTGGCAGAAAAGAATAAAGAACTTGGCGGCGTAGCAAAGAGCCTGAAAAAGACTCTTGAGGGAGCTAATGTTCAGGAATATCTTTCAGGACTTGTAGAAAAGACTAAAGCTCACGCTAATATTGAGGTCATTACCAATGCCCTGCTGGTCGACCATGCCGGTATGCCCGGCATGTTCCGGACGGGCATGCAAGTCGGTAAGCAACTCTTTTACCGCCAGATTGATCATGGCGTAACAGTTCTTGCCACCGGCGCAAAACCAAATCGTCCCCACGAGTACCTGCTTGATGAATGCAGTCAGGTTGTTACCCAGATTGAGATTCAGAATCTCATAGAAGAACAACCTGAAACGGTTAAGAAGTGGGATAATGTCGTTATGATCCAGTGTGTTGGATCACGAAATAAGGAAAACCCGAACTGCTCACGTATCTGTTGTCAGAACGCAGTCAAGAATTCTCTGCGCATTCTGGAACTTAATCCGAATGCCAGAGTTTTCGTGCTGTACCGTGATATGCGCACCTATGGTCGACAAGAACAATATTATCGCAAGGCCAGAGAAAAAGGTGTCATTTTCGTTCGCTATGATCTGGACAACAAACCTCAGGTCGAAGCAGTTGACGGTATGGTTGATGTGACCTACACCGATCCGATCCTCGCCCGACAGATCACTGTCAGTGCCGATTGTTTGTGCCTCAGTACCGGCCTGATTGCTGATCACGACTCAAACGAAGAACTTGCAATGACTTTCAAACTTCCTCGCACCGAGGATGGTTACTTCCGTGAAGATCATGTCAAACTTCGCCCTGTCGACCTGCCGGTTCCCGGATTTTTCGTAGCTGGCACAGCACACTCACCGAAGACCATTCGCGAAAGTGTATCCCAGGCACGAGCTGCTGCTTCGCGTGCGCTGACCATGCTCGCTCGCGACACAATCAATCTCGGCGCTAGAATCGCCAGGGTCGATGGAACAAAATGTGCCGCCTGCCTGATTTGCGTCCGCGCATGTCCGTACGACATTCCGTTTATTAACGCAGACGGCTATTCCGAAATTGACCCGTCTAAATGTCATGGTTGCGGTGCATGTGCTTCGGAGTGTCCGGCCAAAGCAATTCAGCTCATGGAATTCGAGGATGATCGGATACTCGCCAAGCTGGAAGAACTTTTTGAGAAGGTGGAAGCATAATGGAAATTTTTGAACCGGTAATCGTGGCATTCTGCTGCCACTACTGTGCCTATACAGCGGCGGATATGGCAGGTACACAGAGACTTGCCTATCCATCCAATGTCAAAATAATTCGTGTACCATGTTCATGTAAAGTCGATGCCCTGCATATGGTTAAGGCGTTCGAAAAAGGTGCTGACGGCGTATACGTTGCCGGCTGCCTCAAAGGCGACTGTCATTTCAAGAGTGGCAATGACACAGCAGCCAATCGGGTCAAGTATGTAAAACAATACCTGGAGGAGATTGGCATCGAAAGTGAGAGGCTGGAAATGTTCCGCATGTCAGCAGGGATGGGATATCAATTCGCCCAGACCGCCAAGGACATGACCGAAAAAATTCGTAAACTCGGTCCAAGCCCGATCAATATTGCCAATGCCCAGTTAAACGGGCAGGCTGCGTGATTGCAGGTAAACTAAAGAAGGAGAGTGAATTACAATGATCACCGCTGAACGTAAACCTCTAGAAGAATTGATAGACTACGTCTCGCCCTACAAGAAGATACTTCTTCTCGGCTGTAACGAGTGTGTCACAGTCTGTGCCGCCGGTGGCCGGAAAGAAGTCGGGCTACTCGCCTCCGGCTTACACATGGCCATGCTAAAGCAGGGCAAAAACATAGAAATACGTGAACATACTCTCGAGCGTCAGTGCGATCCCGAGTATGTAGAAGAGCTTGTCTCAATGATTGACGGCGCGGAAGCAGTTATGTCTATGGCATGCGGCTGCGGTGTCCAGACAATTGCCGGAAGATATAAAGACAAACCAGTTTTCCCTGCAGTTAATACCAAGTTCATGGGAGCCTCAGAAAGTCAGGGTGTCTGGGCTGAACGCTGCCAGGGATGCGGCAACTGCATGCTCGGCCAAACCGGCGGCATCTGCCCTATCGCCAGATGTGCCAAACGCCTGATGAACGGTCCATGCGGCGGTTCAACTAAGGGTAGTTGTGAAATCGACGAGAATGTTGATTGCGCATGGCAATTGATCTGGGATCGCCTTAAGGCCCTTGGTCAAACTGAAAACTACGTGGAAATTAATGCTGCCAAAGATTGGCGGACTGGTACCGGTGGTGGACCCCGTAAGATTATCAGAGAGGACTTGGCAGAATGAAAACCGATAGCAAGTTAGAAAAAATATTAGCTGCAGGACATCTGGCTGTAACAGGCGAGTGCGGCCCTCCACGGGGTTCTAATGGAGATAAGGTTCGTGAAAAGTCCAAGTATCTCGAAGGTGTTGTTGACGCTGTCAACATCACGGATAACCAGACGGCAATGGTACGTATGTCCAGCTTTGCCGCTTCAGTTATCTGCAAACAGGAAGGATTGAACCCGCTGTTACAGATGGTCACCCGAGACCGCAACCGGCTTGCCATGCAGGCAGATATCCTCGGTGCATATAGCCTTGGTATTGACACCATGCTCTGCCTTTCTGGCGATCACACCAAGTTCGGTGATCACCCAATGGCCCAGAATGTTCATGACATTGACTCTGTGCAACTGATTCAGATGGTCAAGCAGATGCGCGATGAAGGAACGTTCCAGGGAGGAGCCGAAATTAAGGCTGGGGCACCGAAAATGTTCATAGGGGCTGCTGCCAACCCGTTTGCCGATCCTTTTGAATTGCGTGTTATGCGTCTTGCCAAAAAGATCAACGCCGGCGCAGACTTCATCCAGACACAGTGTATCTTCAATATACCGAAGTTCGAACAGTGGATGGAAGGTGTTCGTAAAATGGGGCTACACAAAAAGACATACATCATGGCCGGCGTCACCCCTATGAAATCTGTTGGCGCTGCCAGATTCATGCAGAACAGGGTTCCAGGCATGGATGTCCCGCAGGAGATCGTTGATCGCATGGCCTCAGTACCCAAAGAACAGCAACCGGAAGAAGGTGTTAAGATATGTGTTGAAACCATTGAACGGCTCAAAAAAGTGGAAGGCGTAGCCGGATTCCACATCATGGCCATCGAATGGGAAGAAAAAGTTGCTGAAATTTGCGAAAGAGCGGGACTTCTTCCCAGACCTCAGGTATAAGAAAGTGTTAGGTAAATCAATTCAACCTTGTGCAAGGAGGAAGTACACGTGAGCGATAAGCAACTGATTTTAGTCGTAGATGACGATACAGATCTCGTGGAAATGGTCTCCATGAAACTGGAAAATGAAAATTTCCGGGTAGCCAAGGCATACGATGGAGTCGAGGCGATGGACAAAATCAAACAGGAACGTCCTGCCTTGATTATTCTCGACGTAATGATGCCGAGAAAAGATGGCTATACTCTTTGTGATGAATTGAAAAACTCAAATGACTACAAAGATATAAACATAATTCTCTTGACCGCGGTTACCGAAGCCATTGGCACTACAAATTACACTCACATGGGTGGTAAAACTACTTTGGCCGACGATTTTATTCCCAAACCTATCGATTTGGATAAACTTGTAGAAATCGCCAGAGACAACCTGTAACACTCCGAGCCGGTCCCTCTCTCAAGAGGGACCGGCCTGCTGACTCGTATATGGAGATGTATGGAAAAAACGCCCGCACAGATTCATGAACGAATCCGGGTAGGCGGGATAAAGTTGAGTAACGAACTGGTCCAGTTTGTATACTCGCGTCCCGCAACTGCAACGTGCTTTCTCACTCCTGCTCTGGAGGCTATTTCTCAACGACAGATCAATATCACCTTCTTAAGCCTCTCTTCTACTGAAAACGAAGTAATTACAAATTTTTGCGTCGAAAAAAATAACCATATCACAGTTCAGGGATTACTTGATTCTATTCTTGGCGACCCGCACCAGATCACATGCATTCCCTCTGTCGGAACTCTGACTATATTCCCCCATCGCAACAGTCTTGCATTCTTAGGAAAAATCGTTCAATCTTTCTCGAATCACAACCTGCCCATATATGGGTTGTGTACTTCAGTATCCGCCCTTTCTGTAAACACTGACTATTCCCAAGTTGAACACTCTATACACATCCTTCAAGGTGTTATAGAACTTCCAGAAAACCATGCACCATTCAGACAGGAATTCAATGTTCGTCAAATAAGTCTGTAGCCGTTTGAACTTCTACCGGGAGAAAATATTGGAAACTATAGCAGTATATTGGGAACCGGTTATACGCGTTTACGGTTTTGATATTAGAAAAAACATCTCACTTATCGAACTCGATGTCCTTACCAAACATATGGCATACTGGGGCGAGTTTATCACTACAGAGGCTGAAAACAGCTGTAACTTTATTATGGTTCTCGCACAATACATTGACCCGAATATCTTACGACTCTGTATTGCAATGCAAAATAATGGAGAGGTACCTTTCCGCCAATCTCTTGAGGATAAGTGTAAAAAAGAGTACAGATTGTCTATCCGGATACACAAACAGATTGATGCCCTATTCTTCCATGGCCCGCATTTTCAGGACAGATATGGCATAGCAGAAGCAGCGCTTCGCTCTCTTGATCATGACAAGATAACTCTCTACAGTGCAGGTTGTACCGGAACAAGTGTTTACCTCATTGTTGGAAACGGCCAGGCTGCTCTTGCTAAGAAGATGCTGGCCAAAAGTTTTAAAGTTCCCTGAGGCAGCAGCAGTACAGGGACTTATTGAAGACAGCTTTTTCTCTACTTAAAATCAGGCAGCCACTATCTATGGAACAATTTATACATGAACTTGACTGGCGAATACGGATTTTCGATGCACTTTCATTTCCAACGTTGATCCTCAATGCCAACCGGGAAATCATCGCTGCCAATAAAATTTTTCTTGAACGCTTTAATACCACTGAGGACAAGCTACTTGGCAAAACCTGCCACGACGAAAGCCTCGTTTTCCCGAATACCCCGCATCTTCCCTGCACTACCGATCAATGTCCCCATCTCACTGCTCACGAGACTCGGGAAACCCAATCTATTCAGGTAAAAACTCGTGATCACAACGGTAAACCAGTATGGGAAGAACGCGTATTTTCGCCAATTATCGATGATCAGAAAAATGTAAAATATATCATTGAAAGCATTCGCGATATTACCAGAGTTAAAGATCTGGAGAAAAAATATAGCGAGATGCGAGAACTCATAGACAAAGTCGTACAGAGTTCTGTGAGTGGCATCATGGCAGCTGACCGGGAAGGTAACATTATCCTGATGAACGAAGCTGCCGAAAAGCTCTTTGGCTATTCCATTCTCGATGCTAACAATGTGAACATTGAAAACTTTTATCCTCCTGGAGTTGCACGCAATATTATGCGTAAACTTCGTGATGAATCCATTGGTGGTAAAGGAAAACTGCCTGTTACCAATGTTAAAATTCTCACACGCAATAACGAACAGGTTCCAGTGGAAATGACTGCTGCAATCATCTACGAAGACAATAAAGAGGCTGCAACCGCAGCAATATTCAACGATCTTCGTGAAAAACAGGCTTTTGCTAAAAAGCTTGAAGATGCAGAGGTACAACTTGCACAATCTGAAAAACTTGCTTCGATCGGCCGACTCTCTGCCGGAGTAGCTCACGAAATTAACAACCCGCTCACTTCCATCCTCATGTACGGTAACATGATGTATGAGGCACTTGAACCAGGTCACCCGCTCGTGGAGTATCTTAGATATATTCTCGAAGATGCCGAACGTTGTACTGAAATTGTTAAAAACCTGTTGGCATACTCAAGACAAGCAAGCCCCTCCCGTGCTGTTTTCTATCTTAACAATATGGTTAATGAAAGCCTTGGATTGATTCGTGACCAGAAACTCTTCATGAATGTCAACGTGATCAAAAATTTTGATGACCACCAGATTCTTGTCAATGCAGATAAAAACCAACTCTGTCAGGTAGTAATTAATCTTCTTATTAATGCATTTGATGCCATGGACAGCAACGGCACCTTGACATTAACAACTTACAGAAATGACAATCACAGGGCATTTATTGAAATAAGTGATACCGGTTGCGGTATCCCGGAAGAAAACCTTTCAAAAGTTTTCGATCCTTTCTTCACGACAAAAGAACTTGGCAAAGGCACCGGTCTCGGGCTCAGCATGGCGTATGGCATAATGCAGGAAAATGAGGGCGAGATATCCATAAAATCCACTGGGCCCAATGGGACAACAATACTACTTGAGTTACCTGAGGAACCGGTAACTGACGAATTCACTTTTGTTTCGATAGGTTGAAAATACACAAAACTATACTTTGTTCGTATTTTCACATCTTTTAATGTACAAATATATATATAAAGAGAATAAAAATATATTATAAGAATGCTGGAATTAAAGCACGATACACGTTATAAAACATATAGAGATAACTGCTCACTGGTACTTCCATGAGCAGTTACATATAGCATTTTCCAGCTGACTCCACTTGGACTGATGACAGATCCATGCTAGCCGGTCAGGCACGATTTCAGCTCAAATTTGTGCACACTCCTGACACGTAAAACAGTACGAAATAATCCAGCTACTGAGGAGAAAGCCCCCGAAACACATTCACAGGCAGTTGAAGGTAGAGTGATGAGATATTCTGTGCACAAGCTGTTTTGTGAAGCGCTAGTCTGATAAATCCATCAACATAACAGAGAGTAGAGAGACTTATTATGAACTTCAACTTACTTCTGGCTTTGTCTGTTCTTATCTGTCTGGTAGGTTTGGCTTTACGCTTATATGCCTGGTTTTCACAGGGGATTCATCCGCCCACACCTTCAATACCTTTTGCAGACCGAGTCCGCTCGGGTTTCCGAAGCGCCAAAGGAATTCTCTTTAGTGGCAATATAGTCAAGCTACTAGGCTCTTGTGCCACAGACCTGCTCTTTCAAAAGAGAATTTTCAAAAAGTCAGGTCTGCGCTGGACTGCCCACACACTTATATTTTTTGGTTTTATATGTTTGCTGCTGATGCATGCGATGGAAAACATTGTCAGCAATAATGTGTTTTCTAACTATGTTTCAACCCTCAACCCGTACCTTTTTCTGCGCAATTTTTTCGGGCTAATGGTACTGACTGGCGTCGGGATAGCCACCTACAGACGTATCTCTCTTAAAGACAAACGATTAATTACCTATCCTAGTGATTGGGCCGCATTAATTATTGTCGGCGGCATTATTTTTTCGGGTATACTACTTGAAGGTTCACGGATAGCATCATACACCGTTTTTCAGGGGATGATTGATGAATATGGGGCATTTGATGAGCAGGAAGCCATTGATCTTGAAGCATTCTGGGTTGCCGAAAACGGCCTCATTTCACCAACCATAGCTGCAAGGACTGTAACCGCAGAGCAACTTGAACTCGGTCGGGAAGCCAATGAAAGCAGTTGCATCGAATGTCACTCCTCGAATAGTTCGGCTTTTGCCAGCTATACCCTATCCGGTATAACCCGACCTTTTGCCTGGGTGCTTGGTGAAGGTGTTACCGTAACATTCTTCTACCTGATCCACACAGGGTTCTGTCTTGCATTTCTTGCCTGGCTGCCTTTTAGCAAGATGTTTCATATTATTTCGGCTCCAGTTAGTCTGCTGATTAATAGCATCATGGGTAAGGAAAATGGAGAATCCGCCAACGTGCTGAATCGTCAGATGATTGGACTTTCAGCGTGTACCCATTGTGGTTCCTGCAGTCTTGAATGCTCGTCGAACATGTTTTTTGAGTCCTTCAAAAATGATTTCATTCTACCTTCCGAAAAGGTTCAATATTTAAAAAATATCGCTTCCGGCAAGAAGGTCGACACTGCTACTCGGAAGAGACTGCAGGAAGGTTTGTATGTTTGTACCAGCTGTGACCGATGTACTGATATCTGTCCATCGGGCATAAATCTGAAAGAAATATTTGTCAGCGCACGCTACGCTCTTCTTGATAAAGGAACTCCTGAAAAGACCTTACTCAGTCATTTTTCTTTCCCGCTTGCCCTTGCTCAGCGATTCACAGGTGACCACCTGCAGGCCCTTAAAGCTGTTGAGGAAATGTTTCGAAAAACTTTCCAGAAACTCTCAGATATGGCCCTACCGCTTTCGCTCTACCAAGAAAAACACATGGTGAATGAAAGCTACAAAAGTTGTTACTCTTGCCAGAGATGCACGAACATCTGTCCTGTGGTTCGCAGCTACGACAACCCAACGGAGGCTCTGGATATGCTTCCGCATCAGCTGATTTATAGTTTGGGTATTGGTAATACTGAACTCGCTATGGGGTCACAGATGATATGGAGCTGTTCGACCTGCTATCTCTGCCAGGAACACTGTCCAAATCAGGTTGAACTTACAGATATCTTTTACAATCTGAAAAATGCTGCACTGAAAAAAATTGATTCAGGAGGGAATTCATGAAATACGCATTTTTCCAAGGCTGTAATATTCCCATTCGGATTCAGCAATACGCGAAGGCTACTGAAGCCGTTCTTAATATTTTTGATGTTCAATTGCAGATAGTTCCTGAATTTAACTGCTGTGGATATCCAATGCGCAATGTTGACGAAAAGGCATATATACTGCCTTCGATTCGTAACATGGCACTCGCAGAACAAGCTGGGCTAGATATCATGGTTATCTGCAACTGCTGCTTTCAAAGCCTCAAAAAGGCACAGAATGTAGTTGCCAAAAATGAAAATCTGGCAGCAGAAATACATGATATTCTCGCAAAAGAAGGTCTCACGTATTCCGCAAAAACCCAAATAAAACATTATCTGGCAGTTTTACACAATGATATCGGCATAGGTTCTATCAAACAAAAACTTCAATACCGGTTCAGTGGTTTAAACAGTGCTGTTATTCACGGCTGTCATCTACTGAGGCCTCGCGAAATCACAAACTTTGACGACTCTTTTGTTCCCGCAATTACCGAAGACCTGATGCAGGTTGCCGGAGCAAACAGCATGGACTGGCCAGGCAAGCTCGAATGCTGCGGGGCAGCATTGGCAGGAATAAATCCTGATTTGTCCATGAAGCTCCTCAACAATAAAATTAGCGGAGCAAGGTCTGCGGGAGCAGATTTTATCGTTCCGATCTGCTCATACTGCCACTTACAATTTGACACCGCCCAGCTAAACGAGACCAGAGGAAACGATACCGGCAATATCTTACCGGTGTTACTCTATCCTCAAATTCTCGGATTATGCCTTGGCCTTGATGCGAATACTCTTGGTATAGACGAGAATAGCACAATTTCTGCAAAGCATATCAGCTCAATAGTTTCTCTCCTCGGTCCACCTGAAGATGAGAAAAAAAGACGCAGAAAGGTAAAAGCCGCAGCCTGATTTTCGCTACTCAAATGTTTCTAAATACAATTCAGTGTTGCCTTCTGCCAGGAAAAGCCGCCCCGTATCATTGTGAGGCGGCTTTTTACTTTCATAAATCACAGGAATGGTTATATCTATTTGAAGTTTCATTTTTAGAGCAGGACAATACAGTCATATAAACCTGGAATGGAGATTGTATGGGAAAAGTAATAGCATTTGCAGGCAAAGGCGGTGTAGGCAAAACCACCGTAGCGTCACTTGTAATTCGTCATCTTTCCAATGCTGGTGAGACACCTATTCTGGCAGTTGATGCAGATCCGAATAGCAATCTTGGCGAAACCCTGGGAGTTGATGTCCCGACTACTGTTGGTGATATTCGCGAGAATTACATGCGAGACCCACAGGGCATTCCTTCAGGCATGGATAAAATCAATTATCTTGAAACCCTTGTTGAGCAGGCTCTCATTGAAAAACCAACTTTCGATCTGCTCGTTATGGGACGCCAGGAAGGTCAGGGGTGTTACTGTATGGTCAATAACATTCTTAATAACTTTACAGACAGACTCACCGCCAACTATAAATACATGGTTGTAGATAACGAAGCGGGAATGGAGCACCTGAGCAGACGTACTGCCGGTAAGGTTGATATGCTTTACCTGGTGACAGACTATTCATTGCGCGGTCTCCGCGCCGTACGCAGGATACATGAAATGCTCGGCAGCTTGAAACTGAAAGTAGCCGATCTCGGCATTGTGGTAACACGTGCTCCCGAAAAACTCAGTGATGCTTTTCTGGCAGAAGTAGAAGAAATGGGAGTGCCTATAATTGGCACAATCCCACATGATCCTGCATTACTCGAATTTGACATGGATAAACGTTCTCTTATGGAACTGCCTGACGACTCATTGGCGGTTAAAGCTATCAGGCAGATAATAACTTCACAGGTTCCTGCCTGACATCACCTCAGCAACCCCCTCTTTTTTAGCGGAGAGCGACTTCAACGCTCTCCGCTCATTCTTTGTGCCGCACATTCCTGTTAAAATCAGTTCCCCTTGACCCAAGTCAAATGTCTACAGCACATTTTAAGGTAAACTGAGTTTACAGTAACACATTGTGATTTACATTTTTCATATAACTACTGACCAAAGAGGTACGTATTATGAAATGCCCCGGCCAAGACACGCAATACTGGAGCGAAGGAGCTATCTATGAAGTTGAGTGCCCAAAATGCGGTAAACCTGTAGAGTTTTACAAAGATGATACCAACCGCAGGTGTCACAATTGCGGCAATCGTTTTGTAAATCCAAAGATGGACTTTGGTTGTGCAGCATACTGTCAATACGCAGAACAATGTCTCGGCACCCTACCTGAAGAATTCATCGGATCTCAGGAAAACCTGCTGAAAGACAAGGTTGCAGTGGAAATGAAACGACATCTCAAAAATGACTTTCATCGTATTGGCCACGCAGCCCGAGTCGCTCGTCATGTGGAAATGATAGGCAAAAGTGAAAGAGCGAACCTTCCGGTTTTACTCTGTGCCGCCTACCTACAGGATGCAGGGACTATCAATTCGGTTGATTCAACAGATACGATTGATACTACCACTGCCCGCGATATACTTTCACGACTTAATGCCAAGGACGCCGTTGCAGATTCTGTATGTTCTCTTTTGGAGCAACTCGCCAATATGACGGAACCGCAATCGATTGAGCAGCAGATTCTTGTAGATGCAAACAACCTCGTGTTATTAGAAGAGCAGATTAAGAAGGCAGAAATAACACTTGAAGAATTGAGCAACAGGTTTAATGGCAGAATGAATACTCGTGCAGCAGCTGATCTTGCTGAAAAGTTTCTTCAACAGCAAAAAGTTTAAATCCCGGTAATATAAAAGTAACTGCTCACGAGGTACATAATCCTTTGATGAATTCATCCTCACACCTGTAAATGAATCATTCAAAGATGGGGTACCTTGGGCAGTTACAAAATATTGAAACAAAAGTGCTCTGCCTACTCAAAAGCCTGTGACTAAAACATTTTGAGGAGTCACAGGCTGTTTGTTTCAAATCAACTTTACGCTGTTACGTATTGTTCTTATGAAGATGTTTTCGGTTCAAACTTCGTACCACATTTTGGACACTTAATAAGTTTATCCAGTTCATCAGAAAAGACCTCTACTTCCGCACCGCAATCCGGGCATTTCAACTTCACTTCATTCAGGGTCTTATTAGATTCAAATCCCGGGCAATGTTCATTCGTCATAATATCTCCTTTTGGCATAAGTATGAAAACCGTATTGACCGGCCCCTTCCAACAAATACATCTATAAAGCCGGCTAACCCACCATGATATCTACAACATTTCAACAAAGCTGATTATTTCCGAGTCAGTTTACCTGCCAGTAGAGTTCCGATCATAGCAAGACATTCCATGTCGAGAAACTGCCGGGCCGACTTTCTAAAAAGCATAGTGCAGGCTGCTGGAAAAATCTCATCTTTATCATTAAAGTTCAACACAACAGCCACTCGGGGTAATGCTTGAAAAAGAAACGAACAATCAAATGACTCTGTCTGCTGTTTGATGCCACCCAGATCTTCGCAACAACGTCGTAATATACTGATATTGCCTGAAAATGAATTTTCCAAGGTCTTGCTGGTTTGATTTGTAAAGTACGAGACAAGAGGAGAAGAGTCTTTAAAGTCACGAAATGTCATATACTTGTCTGAAATATCCGGCGTAAAATATTCGCAAGTTAAAACGTATTTACTCA
>JBFHGS010000080.1:0-18248 GCA_041582995.1 Desulfopila sp.
TCTGCGGGCATGGTCTCAGGTTGCGCCTGTTGTTGCAGAACAGCGGCCACAGTATCGTGGATTACTTCCCGGTACGCCCCGCGCATTTCCATCTCGAGTTGTTCAATACTTGAAGAAGCCACATCACTTTCACGTATGATCGTGGCGGGCGGCAGTATCGCCGCTGTGTCGGCAATCTCAGGTTGCTGTATATCCTCCACAACAGATTCAACCGCCGGGGCTATCTGCTCCGGATCGGCAACCACCGGTTCCTTCACCGGCTCAGCAGCAACACTCTCAGCACTCTTTTGATGTTTACCCGTGAAAATAGCCTGTGGATTCAACGTACCGTCGGTCATCTGCCAGGCAACACCGAGCAGCACTCCTCCAGTCAGCAGGGTAAGGCCCAAAAGAACAAGCACCTTCAGAAATGGACGGCGCACCTTTTCCTGTCTACGCGGGAAATACTCCCGGGGCATCTCAATTTCATTGTGTTGAGCCTGTCGTTCCAGGCTCTCCAGTGCCTTGAATAGCTTACTCATGGACTAAATTTTCGCCTCTGGACCAACAACATGAACCTGAAGCGCGACCACCAGCTCAACCTTTGTGCTTTCTTTTTGCTCCACACCGAACAACCAACTGAAAGCAGACATATTGGATAAGCCCGGCAACCCCGCATTATCCTTGTCATCATACTCCATGATCAAGCCGCCAAGCAGCACGATATCCCCTGATTTTACGCGGGTTACCGTAGAAAGCTCCCGTAAATTGACGCGCGGCAGGGTTATCTGGTACGACTCATCGTCAGAACCGAACTCGACTGTATCGAGTTCAACCAGATCACTTTTAATGGGCACTACATGCAATGCTACAATATTATTCTCTTCGATAACAGGCGTAACACCAAGCAGCACCCCATCAAATACAGAACCTATTTCAGTAGAGCTCTCTGTAGACTGGTCATCACCGGTACCCTCCGTGGTCTGCTGAAATGAGCGCAGATAAGCCACCGACTGACCAACACTTATCATGGCAGACTGACCGTTCATTGCCTTCAATCGAGGATTTGACAGCACAGATAGCGTACCATATTCCTGTAATGCTCTGAACACACCTGAGATATCGGAATACTTCGAAGAGAGGCTCATGGTGTAGAACGAATCATCCTGGGTGATAGAATTACCGATCTGCACCACCGCACCGGTAGCATTAATCGCATCATTACTAATAAGTGCTCCAACATTTCGCCAGTCAATGCCCATCTCATGCTTTGCACTGAGACTTACTTCAATTATCTTAGCCTCAATCAGCACCTGTCTTCGATATTTCTGCCGCAGGATACTGATAAAATTTTCTACACCGGCAAGGCGCTTCGGTGTTGCCCGGACAGAGAGCGTTCCGGTCTGTCTGTTCAGAGCAAAAATGCCATCACTCCCCAGCAGTTTTTCAACAGTCTGCTCAAGATTGGTGTAGATGTCACTGACACTACTGCCCACCTCGCCTTCGATCTGGAAGTTACCCGACAGCGGAGAGCTGCTGCCTTCACTGCCACTGGTAGCGTCTGAACCAAGAACATCACCACCAACATTGAAGCTTGATTTACGCACCACTCCGAGGAAATCGAGATCGAGAATCTTTTCTGCATACTGCTCAACAAAAATAGTACCGCTATCTTCGGTCCAGCTGACATTTATTATCCTGCAGATCGAATCGAGAACTTCCCTGACAGACATATCAAGATATTCAGCAGTTACCTTTCTGCTACCGAGATCATCCGCCAGCACGAGGTTCATGGCCACCGTGTGTGCCAGTAGTTGCAGAACCTGTGCAGCATCCTCCTGGACAAAGCTCAAACTGACTCGCTCACTTTCAAGTGGTGACAACGATTTAAACCGCGGGTCGACTGCCGCAGCGGCGCTCTCTTCAGGAACCTGCTTCTGTTCACTCACCGAAAATTCCTTAGCCCAGTCAATCTCTGTCTGCTTTCGTTTTTCCATATCAGGAAACGGTGCAGCCGGTTTGACCGGAGCTCCGGCACAACCTGAAAGACTTATAAGAAACAGGGCCAGCAGTGCAATCCGAAGTGTTGTGTTGCGTAAAATGTTCATAGTGTATCAGCTCTTATTTTCAGACATCGTTTTCATCTGCTGCTGTCTTCTGCGGAAGCCTGTGTACTGTTCCATCACGGCCGACGCTCACCTTGTCTCCAACAGTTAAGAAAAATTGTTCTTTGCCAGTAACGTACCACACCCCCTGCTCAGTAATAGTACCGATGGTAAATCGCGCATCCTGCTGACCTGCCAGCATGAGGCGGCCGTTAGTCAGACATAGCCTCACCCCATCAGTCATAGCTATCATGCCGAGCCGCACCTCCTGCAGATCGATCACTTCTTCGGTCTCTTTCTGCACAGGTTCAGGAGTCATACCTCGAAAAGGTTCTTTGCCACTCAGACCGCTGCTTACTCTGGCAATGGTCTGATATGGTGAAATATCCGGACTGGAGAATTCAAAAAATGGCACATTCTGCACCTGAGGCCCGGCCTCAATCGGGTCACTTAGCCCTTTCCAGACTGCCAAACCACCACCAAGTGTAAGCGCAAGGGGCACACATGCTGCTACCAGCCAGTCGAGCACTGTATTTATTGACAGAGAAGACATAGATAGTACCCTTTCAGTTCAAAATTGCGGTTCTCCTGTGCCCCCTCATCCCCGGCACGAGGTGCAAAAGCCGCTCCGGCTCCTCCCGCATCAGGGGAAAACGAAAATGACTGCAACACAAATAGTCTGTCATCTGTATACAAATTGTTCAACCTGTGCAGCAGTTCTGTAAATGCTATATTTTTCCAGGAGAGATTCACCTCTTCCCACTTCAACTTTTCTGGCAGTCCTGATAATTGCGGCTGGCCGGAAAGATATGTTCTGTAAGATGCAAGTTTCTGCTCCGTTGCTGTTATCTGACTCTGACGTACCTGCACTGTTTGCAATTTTTCTTTATACACGTTGCCCTTTCTGACAGTTTGCAGATAGCTGTAGAGACTCATCACAAAAAGCGCTATAACGAGCAACTGCACCACCGCTGCTACGGGCCTCGGTTTGACAAAATATGACGTTTTCATTGCCGTCCCCTCCCTGGCAGATGCAGTTCACAGCTCAACACACCTTCAGCCAAGACCTCCGTATATTGCCATTCGATATCCTCAAGGGAAAAAGATCCGGAAAGCTGCCGAACACTCTTTTCAAATCGTGCACGAACCAGCTCATATTCGCCCGGTGAGGTCAGCATCAGTTCTATTACCGGATCCTTATCCAGTTCCTGTTCCGGACCGGGCAACTGTGCCATCGAAGCATCATCGGCCATGGTCGGATCCATCGAAGCAACCGGAGCGATGTTTGCTGTTCCCGGTACCATCTCCGCTGATTCTCCCATTGCCACAATAGCCCGCTTTTCGACTTCAAACCCGGAGATACGGACCTGTTCCGGCAATCGCTCCGCCAGTACCATGAGCAGTTCATCCAGATGTGGCTCATTTTCACTTTTAGCGAGAATTTGCAGATATTGCTCCTGCTGCTGCACGTTTTTCATGCCGGGAAGTTGCTGTCCTAATCGCGTGATACTGGTGTTCAGTTTGCCGCTTTCGCTATCCAGCTGATGAGCAAGATCTGTATTGGTCTGGCTCTGCTGCCAGCTTAAAAATCCGCAGGTAACAGCTGCAACTGCTGCTACAAATGTCAGCACTCTCGATATGGTGGCAAGAACCAGAGAATGATTGTATCCCTCCGGCAAAAAGGAAAAAGCAGGTTGTACAAAAAGTGTACCGTAGAGTTCCGGGTAATGCAGGATATCAGCATTGTCGGCATGGATTGAATTGGTAAAATCCGGTTCTGTCAGAGCGTCATTCAGCATCTCTGCATCAATGGTATCACGCGCGCTGCCCAGACAGACAAGAGCGGCTTCATCAATTGCAAACTCACGGCTCAGAGTCTGACGACAAAAATTGATTGCATGGATCAGAATGCCTTCTTCAAGCTCACCCGACCCACTCACTTGCATCGATTGCTGATAGAGTGCAACTCCGTTCCGCACACCGATAACCACAGCGCCCCGCTCCTGCACCAGCAGTACCACGAAAGGCTCGGCAGATACTTTCGCCATTAAAGCCGCAACCGCAGCCGAACCGGTTGTACAGTTGCGTAATCGTACTTTGCCGCTCGCAAGTACCGTATTCAGCCCAGACTCAACCTCCGACTCCGGTAGAACTATCATTGAGTAGAGCTGTTTTAACCCGCGTTCCTCAATAGCTGCATAACAGATTGCACCCCGAATACCGACATCAAGCATGGCCATCTGGTCGAGCCGCTTGTGCATCTGCATCAGCAAAAGCTCACGATTCAGTTGAGGAAACTCTTCGGCTAACACCAGGCTGGCAGTTGAGCTGATACTCAAATGCGCCTCTCCGGACAGAGTATCAGGCAGGCTATCCAGAGTTTTCAGCCCCCGACAATGCCAGATACCTCCTTTCATTTCAACCTGAGACAGGAGGTATGTCTTCCCTTCTGCCTGCTGTATAACCCACCGTTTTTTTGCCATAATCTCCGGTATACCTTATTTCCTGTTACAGCATGATTATCGCCGGGATTACAGCATCCCTGCTATATCATTTAAGTTCATATAGATAAAAATCGACATTACCGCCGCCATGACAAGCGCCCTCCAGGTCCGCAACAATGAACCGTGTATACGCCTGTAAGTTTTCGACGGCTTCTTCAACGTATCACGCGGCAATGTTTCACCAGCCTGCCTGATGTGGCTGAGCTCAACCCTGTCGTCCTGCCCGGCACCTGCAAACAGTAAAGCCCTGTCCATCAGCCGGTTGATTAGCCGGGGAATACCGTGTGTATCTTCAAAAAGAGCCCTGCCTGCAACTTTGCTGAGTTCCAGATCTTCCCTGCCGGCTTTCACCAGGCGATGCCGCACATACTCAAGGCTCTCCTCCAGTGTGAACGGCTCAAGATGCTCATACACCACAATACGCTGCGTCAGCTGCCCCAGCTTCGGATCCCGCAACAACCCTTCAAGGGCAGGCTGGCCGACAAGCAGTATCTGCAACAGTTTCCTGCTGCTGAGTTCTATATTAGACAACATCCGTAACTGCTCCATTGTCTCTACAGGCAGGTTTTGCGCTTCATCAACCACTATCAACAGTTCATGATCAGCATTGGCCAGTTCAAGTAACTTCTGCTCAAAAAGTGTATAGAGCTGGGCCGTCTCAGCAGATTGCGGAACTGAAACTCCAAGCTCTCGCAGTAACAACTGCATGAGACCTGCCGGTGAGAGTGACGGGCAGAGTATCACGGCCGGTATCTTCGCTTCCCCCAAATTCTGCAACAACATGCGCAAAAGCAAAGTCTTTCCTGTACCCGCCTCACCAATCAGAGCCATAAATCCTTCACCTCCCCGGATAGTATAATCGAGTACCGACCTGGCCGAGAAGTGTCCCTCCGACGGAAAGAAAAACTCGGGATCAGGAGAGAGCCTGAATGGTGCTCTGGCAAAACCGAAGCAACCGAGATATTGTGGTAGCTGTTCGTGTGTTTTCATAACTTTCACTGAATGGTGCTGGCAAGCATGTATACGGGGCCGAGCAACCCGAGAACAATGACCATGAAAACAAAACCGGCCAACGTAATGATGATCGGTTCTATCGATTTCGAAATCATGCCGACAAGGTTGTTCACCTTTTTCATGTAATATTCAGCCAGAATATGGAACTGTTCCGGCATATTACCGGTTTGTTCCCCCACCTTGACCATACGCAGGATAAACGGCTCAAAAAAGCTGAGTGAGCTGATAGCCTGTGACATCGGTTCTCCTGCTGTAATTTTACGTCTGATATTACGCACTCCTTCTTTCAACACCTGGTTACTGATGGATTCCTCCATCAATTCCATAGTCCTGACGATATGAATGCCGCCCGATGTAAGGAGTGAACTGTATTCAAAAAAGAATGCCAGCTGCGACGAACGAATAATCGTTCCGGAAAGTGGAAATTTGCTCCACAACATATCCCACCAGTAACGGAACTTTTCATTTTTGACAGCAATCGTGCGGCACAACAGGAACAAGACTATTAGCCCGGGAATAACAGGCCACCAGACATTAAATATTTCTACTGACGAGAAGAGAATTCTGGTAGCAAGGGGTAACTCTTCAAGCCCCATCGTGGTAAAAAGCTGTAACAGTTGCGGCAAAACGAACACCATCCAGAAAATAAGCGCGCCCAGCATGGCAATAAGCACAAACAGTGGATAAGAGACCGCTCTGCGGGTGGATGAAATAATCTCCTGCACTTTTTCCAGATGATTGGCAGCATCCTGCAGAGTCTGATCCAATCTGCCGGTCTCCTCACCGATTGCCACCAGTGGAATGATTATCCGGGGGACGTGTTTCTGCTCAGCCAGCAGCGACTCCGACAGCAGTCTGCCCTCTTCCAACTGGCTCAGTACCCGGCCGAAAACCCTGTTAATGGCAGGTTGCTCCGGTGAGGCGGTCAGATCCTGCAAACCTTCACGTAAGGGAACACCACCACGCACCAGCAGAGCCAGGTTCCGGAAAAATTCAGAGAGTTCCACACGCTTGATCTTGCTGCGCCGCTGAGTAAAAAGCGCCAGGTATTGCCGTCGATAACTGATAAGATCCAGCCCTTTGGCCTGAAGACTCTCAAACAGATGCGGAACTGTAGAGTAGTCTCCCTCTCCGTTCACCTGCTGTCCGGAAGCATCTATTGCACTGTAGGTGTATAATGGCACTATCCGATAACCCTCAGTATTTCTTCTATGCTTGTTGTCCCTGCCAGAATCTTCTGCCGGGCAGAATGTATAAGATCCGTAAATCCCTCCAGGCGTGCCTGGTCCTCGATCTGCCCCAGAGGTGCATCCTCAGCAATCAGGCGCAACAGCGGGTTGGTAAATTCAATGACTTCAGAAACACATTCCCGGCCGGTATAACCGGTGTTACTGCAGAAATTGCAACCTGCCGCCCGGTAATAGGTGTGATCGGCCGGAAGATCATAAACAGCAAGTTCATCCTCTGTGTAGAGTGCCTCGACTTTGCAGTGCACACAGAGTTTTCGTACCAGTCTCTGAGCAAGTACCCCGACCAGCGCAGTGGAAAGCAGATAGTTGGTTATGCCCAGATCCTTAAGTCGGGCTATCGCCCCGAGAGCGGTATTGGTATGCAGGGTCGAAAGAACAAGATGACCCGTGAGTGCCGCCCGCACCGCCAGGATGGCAGTTTCCTCATCACGTACCTCACCAACCAGTATTACATCCGGGTCCTGCCGTAAAAAAGTCCGGATTGCAGTGGCAAATGTATAACCTGCCCGCTCATTGACCTGGGTCTGACGAATCATAAGAAGCTCGTATTCTATCGGATCCTCAACGGTGAGTATGTTTTGACCAATTGCGTCCTGGCAGCGAAGGGCAGCATAAAGTGTGGTGGTTTTACCGCTGCCGGTAGGGCCGGTCACCAGAACCATGCCGTGTGGACGTGAAAAGAGCTTTTCGAGTTTATCTACCTTTTCCTGCTCCAGGCCGAGATCACGGATACTGAAAGCCGAGGTTCCCCGCGAAGGCAGCAGACGCAGAACCATATTCTCGCCATAATTGGTACGTACCGTGGATATACGTACATCAAAGGTCTCACCAAGAAAATCAAATGACAATCGTCCGTCCTGCGGTTTTCTCTGTTCAGAAATATCCATGCCAGCCCGCACCTTCAATGTGGTGATGAGCCGTGAGTGCAGCACATTTGCGAAGACATGGGCAAGTTGCATGACGCCATCAATCCTGAACATAATCCGGGTCGTCAGATCACTTGCGGTGATATGCATATCGGTCACACGATAACTTACTGCTGAGCCAAACAGATTATCGACCAGTTTTTCAATATCAACATCAGCTTCAGGCGATCTCAGTAACTGGGCAGTAATCGCGTTGATCTCTTCTTCGATCGGATTTTCCAGCAGGAAATAGAATCGTTCAATCAACTGGTGCAGTTCATTTTCGCCGCCCACATGGGCCTTCACTATCTGCCCTGTAATTCGGTACGCCTGCTCGATCGCCTGCTGTGAAAACGGATCCGCTATGGCTATATGCAGTGTCTGGCCCTCACCAAAAAGCACCAGAAACTGAAATTGTTTGGCAACCCTGTAAGGCACCTTCATGAGCAGATTGGTATCAGGAGTAAAGGTGCGCAGATCAATGTAGGGAAGCCCGCTCTGCTGTGAAAGTACACGGGCAAGATCACTGTCCGTAATAATTCCAAGCCGCATGAGGCACTGCCCCATTCGCTCACCAGTCGCCTTCTGTTCATGCAGGGAAAAAACAATCTGCTGCTCGGTAACAAGATTGTTTTCTTTCAGAAGCTTACCCAGAGGCGGTGCTTTTGTGTGCTGCTGTGCCATCCTTTATCCCGTCTTGTTCATTAGTGGTTATGAGGAAAGTGAACTGTTCACTGCGCAAGCCATATCCGGACGAGCAGAAAATCTGCCATTGAAAAGAAAATCAAAAAATCACCGGAGAGCACTCAGGAACTCACACCTTACCGTCGTATCGGTCGTCCGGCTCCAGAACTATAGGATATTACGAATCTAACCGGTTAAAAACCTGCTCCTTCCTTATACCGGCCTCAACCTCATCTTCTATAAACCCTGCAAACAATCAGCAAATACACCTATTGCCGGTCAGGATGCGCCCTTCGGAAACGTTATCCCGTATTTCGTTGCTTTTAGAAATCGTAAAACCTTTCTCAACATATATCAGAATAGCAGTATTTTAGGGTTTTCCAAGTCATTTGCACACGATCAATGAGGAGTACGAACAATCACTGCCGACAACATTACAGCTTTGTAATGGCACAGAAAGAGAAAGGTAATGTACTGTGATTAGAATTGTATAGATCAAAACCGGGAGTACTTTTCTCAACATTCGGCCCGGCCCATACCATATATAGAGGATGAACATGTTCGGACAGAATCAGCAGACACAATCCCCCCCGGCTATGCCGACCAGTCTCACCCCTGCCCTCCCGCAAGGTGACGAGGTATACCGCTCAATTCAGCAGATTAACCAAGCAGTAAATCAGAGCTCTGCCTGGCTCGCGCCGCTTCGCAAAGAGATGGGCAAGATGATTATAGGCCAGGAGCACCTGGTCGAACGATTATTGGTGGGCATCCTGACCGGCGGCCATATTCTGCTGGAAGGACTTCCCGGCCTGGCTAAAACTCTGGCAGTAAAAACCCTGGCCAAAACCATTCAAACCGACTTCAGGCGTATCCAGTTTACTCCGGATATGCTGCCGGCTGATATTATCGGCACTGAGATATACAACCCGCAGCAGACTACATTTGTGGTGAAACAGGGCCCGATTTTTTCGTCACTCGTTCTGGCCGATGAAATCAACAGAGCTCCCGCCAAGGTTCAGTCCGCCCTGCTGGAGGCTATGCAGGAAAAACAGGTGACAATCGGTGAGCAGACTTTTCAGTTGCCGGAACTCTTTCTGGTTCTTGCAACTCAGAACCCCATAGAGCAGGAGGGTACTTACCCGCTGCCGGAGGCGCAGGTTGACCGCTTCATGCTGAAAGTTGTAGTTCATTATCCCACCATGGCACAGGAACGACGTATTCTGGATGCCATGGACAATACTGATACGGAGATCAATGTCATCCCTGTAGCCAGGCCGGAAGACATCATGGCATCCCGGAAGGTGATGAACACCATCTATATGGATGAAAAAATACGGGATTATATTGTTTCTCTGGTCTACGCCACCCGTGATCCCAAAAGCTTTCAGCTCGATCTGCAGGATTATATTGAAACCGGTGCCTCACCCCGCGCCACCATCAACCTCAAACGTGTTGCCAGAAGTCTCGCCTTTCTTGCGGGACGCGGTTATGTCACCCCGGACGATGTAAAGGATGCGGCACTTGATGTCATGCGTCACCGGTTGCGGATCAGTTATGAAGCTGAAGCTGAAGGCGTCACTAGCGAAGATATCATCCGCAAGATACTCGACACAGTTCCCGTACCATAATTCCAACGTCATATACCAACAGGCTAAAGTAGTATGGAACAACAACTCACACGGGAAATCCTCAAAAAAGTTCGGCAGATAGAGGTGCGCACCAACCGGCTGGTCAATGACAGCCTGGCGGGCAGTTACCACTCCGTCTTTAAGGGGCGAGGCATGAACTTCGACGAGGTGCGCGAATATGTGCCCGGAGACGATATCCGCTCCATCGACTGGAATGTCACGGCGCGAACCGGAATTCCTCACATCAAAAAGTTTACCGAAGAACGTGAGCTCACCATCATGCTGATGATCGATATCAGCAGTTCCGGCGAATTCGGTTCTTCAATTTCATCAAAACGGGAAGTAATGGCTGAGATCGGTTCTGTTCTCGCCTTTTCTGCTGTTCGCAACAACGATAAAGTCGGACTGATACTCTACACTGACTTCGTAGAGCTTTATATTCCACCGAAGAAAGGGCGTTCCCATATTTTGCGGGTCATTCGTGAAATCCTCTTCTTTCAACCGAAAGGAACGCGTACTGACCTGAAAGTTCCGCTCGATTTTGTCAATCAGGTTGCCAAGCGCCGCTGTGTGGCCTTTCTGATTTCAGATTTCTGCCTGCCCGGCAATTTTGAGCAGACACTACAGGAGTTGATGCCGAAAATCAGGGTCAGCAATCGGCGTCATGACCTTATCTCTCTGCTTATCGCCGACCCACGTGAATCAGAATTACCAGACGTAGGCTGGATAACCCTTGAAGATGCCGAGAGCGGCGAGCAGGTTGATCTGAATACCTCAGACCCTGAGATCCGTAACAACTATGCGCTGCTTGCCGCAGAACAAAGAGCCAGGATTAACCGTGCCATCCGCTCTTCAGGTGTTGACCTGCTTGAACTCAGCACAGACAGCTCCTATGTTCCGCCGCTGCTCACCTTTTTCAAAACACGAATGCGGAGGGCCGGGCGATGAGATCTTCCGTATCCGCTTTTCTTACTCTGCTACTGACAACTGTCTTTCCTGCTGTGCTTATGGCAGACGATGCAGACCAGCAGCAACTGAAGTTATTGCAACCCGGCCAGACAGCGGGACAGCCCACTGGCCCGGATACTCTGCCGCAAAGCCTGCATGATATTTACGGACCGGTTCTGCTGCCTGATCCTGTGCCGTACATATTGTACAGCTCCATTGCTCTTGCGATGCTTGCTCTGCTGCTCATCGCTTACTGGTGGTTTTATAAACGGCCCAAACCCACTGCTCCAGCGATCCCTCCCGGAATACTTGCCAGAGACGAGCTGATGCGTGCCCGTGAGTTGATGAATCCTGAGCAAACCCTGAACTATATGGAGCGGGTTTCTGAGATTCTGAGGCGCTATCTTGAGGAACGTTTTCAAATGCATATCACCAGGCAGACAACCCGCGAATTTTTTCAGAGCCTTACTGCCGGAATAACCAATAACGACGCACTCTCCGGCTTTAGCCTTGAATTGAAAAAATGCCTCGAACGGTGCGACCTTGCTAAATTTGCCCATCAGCCTTCGAGTGTGGAACATCTGCAGGAGATGGAGAATAGTATTCTCAGTTTTGTGAACCAGACCGAACAGCCGGCGCAGTCCAGTACAATGGAGGAGGAAAAATAATGCGTTTTCTCTACCCGCATCTTCTCTGGCTTCTTCTACTGTTGCCGTTGCTCGCTATTTTGCGCGGACGTATGGGAGCGGCACCTGCACTGCTCTTTTCATCAACCAGCCTAGCATCACAACTGGCCAGACCGAGAAGGACCAGGCCGACAGCCCTGCGTACAGGCTTCAGGCTGCTCGCTCTTGCTTTCCTCATCCTTGCTGCGGCCCGGCCGCAACAGGGCAATACCACTACTGAGGTTCAAGCCAGCGGTATCGATATCCTTCTCGCTGTAGACGTCTCAGGTTCCATGGAGGCTATGGATTTCACTCTCGGTGGCAAACAGGCCAACCGGCTTGAAGTGGTCAAAAAAGTCGTTGATGAATTTATCGAACAGCGCCCCAATGACCGTATCGGCCTCGTCGGCTTTGGTGGTCGCCCCTATCTTGTCTGTCCTCTGACTCTTGACCATGACTGGCTGCGCAAACGTCTTGAATCCCTGGCAATCGGCATGGTAGAAGACGGCACCGCAATAGGATCCGCAATCGGTAGCGGCATCAACCGGCTGCGTGACCAGGACTCCAAATCACGCATTCTTATCCTGCTTACCGACGGCATGAACAACTCCGGCAGAATCCCCCCGCTGGTGGCCGCAGAGGCTGCAGAGACTCTTGGTATAAAAGTATACACTATTGGCGCCGGTACCCGTGGTGAAGCACCTATCCCGGTACGTGATTCTTTTGGCCGACAGCGCATCCGCATGGCCCGTGTCGATATCGATGAAAAAACACTCTCTGAGGTGGCAGAAATGACCGGTGCCCAATATTTCAGGGCCACCGACACAAAATCGCTCACCAGGATTTACGACGAGATCAACACTATGGAAACCACGACACGGACCATAAAGAAATTTGAAAATTACAGGGAACTCTTCCCGTTTATGGTGATTGCAGCTCTGGCCATGCTGGGTCTTGAGCTCGCTGCACAACGCAGACAACTTCCCTGACAGCTCACATACTATATTGATATGCAGTTCGCTCACCCACTCCTGATACTTGTTGGAATTATCTGCTGCGCAGCAGTTATGCTGATTCTGCATCTGCTGCAAAAGCAGCGACACGCCACTCTGCAAAAATTTGCCGGAGCACAGTTGCTCGGTCGTCTGACACGCCACGTCTCCACCCGTCGAAGACGAACGAAACATATGCTGCTGCTTCTTGCCGTGTTCCTGCTTTTTGCTACGCTGGCTCGCCCCCAGTACGGTTTTCAATGGGTCGAAGTAAAGCGCAAAGGCATCGATATTCTCTTTGCGCTCGATACCTCCAAAAGTATGCTGGCTGAAGATATCAAACCAAACCGGCTGCAACGCGCGCGGCTTGGAATTATGGATTTTGTCAACCAGCTTGAAGGTGACCGCATCGGCCTCATGCCTTTTGCCGGTTCAGGCTACCTGATGTGCCCCCTCACCCTTGACTACGACGCTTTTACCAGTTCACTCTCCACCGTTACCACCGACATCATCCCTAAAGGGGGCACCAACATTTCGGCGGTGATCGAAGAAGCTGAGAATGTGCTGCAGAACGATGCGAACCATAAGATCCTTATCCTCATTACAGATGGTGAAAATCTGCAGGGGGACGCTGCTCTAGCCGCGAAAAAAGCTGCAGAAAAGGGCATGACTATTTATACCGTGGGTGTCGGAACCGCAGGCGGTGAACTCATCCCGATACCCGGCAACGGTGCATCCGGCTTCATTCAGGATGACGAGGGGAAATATGTCACTTCAAAGCTTGACGAAAAGAACTTAACAGCAATAGCAGAGGCAACATCCGGCCTCTATGTGCCCCTCGGAAATAGCGGTGAAGGTCTTGAACGTATCTATCAGCAGAAACTGCAGCTGATCCCCAAAGAGGAGCTGGCTGAACGCAGACATAAAGTACCGATCGAGAGATTCATCTGGCCGCTCATCGCAGCCATTGGTCTGCTGATACTGGATTTTCTCATTCCGGAACGAAAATCACCCCACAAGCTGTCGCTTCCTCATATCATTACAGCTGGTCGCAGAATCAAAAAACAGATTATACCAATGGCTCTGCTGCTGCTTGTGATTTCTGGCGGAAACTCTTACCTGCAGGCTTCTGAAGCGGAAGATGCGTACAATCAGGAAGAGTATCTGAAAGCCTCGGAGCTCTACAGCAAATCGTTAAAAGAAAATCCTGACGACCCTACACTTCATTACAATTATGGTACTGCAGCCTATAAGAATAATATGTATGACGAGGCAATCGCCTCCTTCAATCAGGCCTTGAAAGGCGAGGATCTTCCCCTGCAAGCAAAAGCCTATTACAATCGCGGTAATGCCCAGTTCCAGAAAGGGAGCGAGGGCCAGCAGGGCAATCCCGAATCTGCACTTGAGTTGTGGCAGCAGGCACTGGAATCTTATGACAGCGCGCTTCAGCTGAATCCCAACGACAATCTTGCTGCAGAGAACAGTACATTTGTCGAACAGAAGATCAAGGAACTGCAGCAGCAAATGGAGCAGCAACAACAAGATAAAGATCAGGATCAGGATCAGCAGAATCAGGACGAAAACAAGAAGGACGGAGATAAGCAGAAAACGTCTGAAAATGGCGATAAAAATGAGTCGCAGCAGCAAGAATCCGATGAGCAGCAATCTGATACAAACGACCACGAGCAGGACGATCGGCAAAAATCTAAAGAAGGTTCAGAACAGCAGCCTGATACTCCCGAGACATCAGAATCAACGCAAGCTGAGCAAGATTCACAAAAAGAACAGCCTCAACCGGCTACACCTGAAAACAGACAGGACAACGGAGCAACAGACCAGAGCGCCAAAGATGATACAGATATGCAACGACGTGAGCTTGGCAAGATGACAAGAGAAGAAGCTCAGAACCTTCTGAATGCGCTGAGAAATGAAGAAGGTGAACTGAATTTTGTACCCGGAAGTCAGGATGCTCCGGTTGGGAGGGACTGGTAATGCGTATAAACATTTTACCTAAACACATTGCTACTTGTGTTTTTGTCTTATTGTCAGCACTTCTCCTCATCACCGCACGCCCCTCGGCAAGCGTGGCTGAGCTCTCTGTAGCGGCAACACTCAGCTCAGCTACCTTTTCTGTGGATGAGGGTGCTCAGTTAACGATTACAGTTAACGGGAGCAGGTCTGCCGACGTGCAGATTCCTGAGACCGGTAATTTCGATATCTACCAGAGGGGAAAAAGTAGTCAGGTGAACATGATTAATGGTGAATTCTCTTCTTCGATCACCATTACCTGCCTACTTCGGGCGTATGAGCCCGGGCGTTATTCTATCCCGCCGATTACCATTGTCGCTGATAAAAAAACCTTGTTAACAGAAGAAATTCCTTTCGAGGTCACAGCTGCAGCTCAGTCCTCGCGGAGGTCAAACATCGGTTCAGGTACCGCGGTTTCACCTCCATCACCCGATACGGATTCCGGTGGATCAGCGGCATTTATCACTCTCTCAAAGGCAAAGCAGAAAAGCTATGTCGGTGAAATTGTACCTGTCGAAATAAAAGCGTATTTCAAACAAGGATTACGTGCCAACCTCAACAGCGCACCAGAAATTATCGGCGACGGCCTGGTAATGCCGCAACTCCACGAGCAGCCCCGACAGACCCAGGAGCGAGTAGGTGCAGCAACCTATAGCGTTCTCACATGGCAGACAACATTATCAAACATCAAGGAAGGAAGACATACGATCCATCTTGAACTGAATGCAACCCAGCTCATTCCGCAACGGCGGACCTCCACCTCGCTCTTTGGGCAGCGCTCACCCTTTGATGACGATCTGTTTGATAGTGTTTTCGGGGGATACAAACAAAAACCGATCAAGGTCACAAGCGAGGATATTACTCTTGAAATCATGCCACTCCCGGAAGAAGGACGGCCTGATACATTTACCGGTGCAATCGGGAATTTTGCCCTGCATACCAGTGCAGATCCGCTCCAGGCTGAGATCGGCGAACCACTGACACTCACCATGGAAATCAGTGGCTCGGGTAACTTTGATCGTGTTGAAGCTCCTTCTTTTCCAGATTCAGCTGACTGGAAAACATATTCGCCATCATCGACATTCACCTCACCTGAAAACACCACCTATTCTGGTGAAAAGCAGTTTGTGCAGGCGATTGTGGCAAAATCGCCTGCCATCAATCAGATTCCTTCGCTGTCATTTTCGTATTTTGATCCTGATCAAGGCAGGTATATCACCACTAATTCACAACCAATTCCCATAACCGTCACCGGCAAAACTACTGTGCCCCTCCAGCCCTCTGCTGTACAGGCACGCCCGGAACCACAGCAAGAGCCACAACCTGCAGTCAGCCCTGAAGGAATTGCAGGCCTTGCCCCACTGCACCTCGAAACAGGAAAGAGCGTGGCAACCATCATTCCGCTGTATAGAAGTCCGTTGTTTCTTGCAGTTATGCTGCTCTGCCTGGCTATAATCATTGTGCTCTCTGTGCTCAGGTTACAAAAAGTCCGGGCTCAGCATAGCCCGGATGAAACCAGGAAACGGCAGTTGCAGAAAACACTCCAGGATTCCCTGACCGCAGTCGAAGCAGCACTGGCTAAAGAAGACTCAACTGCCTTTCTTGCTGCCGTACGAAGTACGATTCAAGCCCATCTCGGTGGGCTCTGGAAATGTGAGCCAAGTGCTATCACCAGTGCAAATCTCAGTAAGAACCTTGCTCACTCACCTGAACTCCTCGCAATATTCACCACCGCCGAGCAAGCCGCATATAGCGGAGCGTCGCTAAGCCGTGAGACCATGCAGGATTATGCACAAACTCTGAAAACCGAATTGGTAAAGCTGATATGAAGTTGACACTATCCACATTTCTCCTGATTACGCTTGCACTCGTCATCATGCCGTTTACTGCCTCTGCTGCAGTCGACACATCTCGCTTTCAGGAGGCCAATAGCGCCTACAGCCGTAATGATTACAGCTCGGCTGCAGAAGGCTATGAATCGCTGTTGAAAGAATACGGATATTCCCCCGGCGTTCTTTATAATCTTGCCAACAGTTATGCACAGCTCGGCTCTATCGGTAAGGCTGTACTCAATTATGAACGCGCCTTGAGACTCACTCCCGGTGACTCAGACATAAGCGGCAACCTCCAGCTGGTTCGCCACAACAACGGACTATTTGCGGCGGAAACCTCATTCTCCGAACAACTCCTGCACATGATGAGCATGAACCAGTGGGTCGGTCTTGGCGGGCTCGGGTTATTCGCCATCACCTGTGTTCTGCTCTCCACACTGAGATTCAAACCTGCAAAGGCAACAGTCACTCTCGTGATTTCATGCGGAATCATTCTGATTGTGCTCTCTGCCACCGGCATCTCTGCGCGGCATAAGGACTGGAACTGCTCAGTAGTGATCGACAGCAAGGCCCGCCTGCAGATTTCACCTTTTGAAGGGGCGGCTACCGCCGGAGAGATCAAGGAGGGACGAAAAGTAACTCTCAAAAAGGAGCACGGGGAATATCTTTTTGTAGAAGACGAAACGGGTAGAACCGGCTGGATAGCAGCTGCGGCCATTGAACCTGTGATTCCGGAACGATAGCTGCTACGGAATCAGGCTTCTCTGGCAATAACAGCCTCATCCAGAATATTTCGTACTGTGCGGGCTAAAGCTTCTTTGGCTACAGGCTTTTCAAGAAAAGCCCTGACGCCCAGCTTTGAGATCTCCGACTCTTCAATTGTAGCATGAAAGCCGGTACAGAGAATAAACGGCAAATCAGGCTGTATATGCAGCATAGCTACCGCCAGATTATCTCCCGTGATATCAGGCATATTAAGGTCACTGACAACCAGATCAAAACGGGATGGATCTTCACGCACCATTGCCAGCGCCTCCATTCCACCGGAGGCTGCAGTTACAACGTACCCAAGCGTAGTGAGTACCCGGGATATAACCTGTGACACGATTTCATCATCATCAACTACAAGGATATTTTCCACTCCTCGCGGGATCTCTTCTGCACCTTTTGTCGCTTCAACCGGAACAGCCGTGCCCGTGACCGGGAAGAAAACCTGAAAACAGGTTCCATGCGGCATCTTTTCTGTAACACGTAAATGGCCTCTGTGGTTTGCCACAATACCATGCACCTGAGCCAGTCCCATTCCTGAACCTTCTCCCGCCGGTTTGGTGGTAAAAAAAGGCTCAAATATTTTATCCCGCACATCCTCAGGAATACCCGGCCCGTCATCAGTTACAGCCAGACAGATGTAGTCACCGGGATCAACATCAGCATATTCAACCGATTCTTCACACATTCCACGGGAAATAGTAAACGGAGTAAGCGATATTTCAAGATATCCGCCCTCCCCCCGCATCGCGTATTCAGCATTGGTACAAAGATTCATGATCAGCTGATGAATCTGCGTTGAATCCCCCAGTATCAAGGCCTCGTTCTGCAGAGATGAACGAAGCGTAATGTTAACCGGAAATGAAGCACTGACAAGTCCGAGAACTTCCCGTACAATTGAGGCTAAGCACAGACTTTTGAGCTTCTCTTCTCTTTTTCTGCTAAA
>JBFHGS010000081.1:0-18204 GCA_041582995.1 Desulfopila sp.
ACGCCCCTGAGGTGGCAATACTCGCTCTTGGCAGATCTGCGATGCAACCGGTATGGAACGGGACTGAATTTGTACCTAAACTGATCCTTCCTCTTTCCTTGAGTTGGGATCACAGGGCAATAGATGGTGTTATTGCCTCCAAATTCAATGCCAAATTGTGTGCTCTTTTACAGGATTTTAGACGGGCTATTCTGTAACGGAAAGAAGCTGCTGACGTCAATGTGATCTAAGCCACCTTCGAATTATTGCCTGCAGGTGGCTTATCCCGATCAGCGAGCTTGTGATGGACAGATTAGGGGTATTGATGTGTTGGAAGAACGTTCTTAGTAAACGCCTTTTGTGTGAAAAAATTCTTTGTATTTCATATCTTCATTCAGGATGTGGCCGACCAGCCAGGACTTCAGATACTCAAGGAGTGCCTTGGAAAGGATATTGGGGCCAATGTCAGAGGCTGACATAAAATCAATAGTTTTGGCGATAAATGCCTCATGGGAAGCTACCTGGCGGGTTTTGTCCTCATATCCGTATTCGGCCATCAGGTATTCTTCCGCCCGAAAATGTTCACGGGCATAATCAGTCATTTTTGTGAGCAGGTCAGCGATTGTGGCAGGTTCTGTGAGCGTGTGCTGTTCTTCAATTAAACGGTTTATCATACCCAGCAACGTTTTATGCTGGTCATCCATTTCCTTGACACCGACACTGAACGAATCATTCCATTTGATGATTTCCATAATAACCAGTTGTTTAAATGTATGATTTTAATGTAGATTTGACAGTCTCTTGAAGCTCTGTCAGTATACCATATATCAAATAGCTGGCAAGGTGGATTAATCTTGCATATTACTTATGGGTTTCGAATTTACTGGTTATTGTTGGAAATCGGCAATGGATACAGAAGCAGAAAAATCCGGGAGTCTGTAGAGCTCCCGGACGAATTATCGTTTACATATTATAGACGATTGTGGCCATGAAGATGCTTGAACTGTTATCAGCACCAGCCGTGTCCCCGGAATAGATGAACGTTTCACCTGTCGAGGTGTCGGTGACAGTTGTGGAACCTTTGACCTCATCGTAATACTGATAATGGAAGCCACCCATGAACCGTAACCTGTCGGAGAAGCTGTAGGTAAACCCGAGATCCAGTGCCAGCATGGTGCCGGTCTCAAAATCATCCTCAAAAACGAGATTGCGCAAATAATGGTTATCCTTCGTTTCCAGATCGACAAGGCCTGAGCCGATAATTCGACCGGTGAACGACAGCGGGTTATAATCAGCTTGAAAACCAACACCTAAATATGGAACAGTATATGTCTGCTCGTAAGAAATGACTTGCAGATTGTCAGGAAAGCTGCCGGTGGTATCACGAAAACCCGTGTTTGAGTATATGTAATCTCCTCCACTTGCACTCATTTCAAAATTGTCACGCTTTACTCCCATGATGCCATATACCGTGCCGACTGGTCTTTTCAGCAATGGCACTTCCGCATTGAGGTCAAATAAGAAAACCTGGTCAACAGTCATATCGTCATGATGTGACCAGTCTGTCCAGGGAAGATTGGAAGCAGACCAGTCATAATCATCCATGCTGCCACTACCATCTGAAATGTTAACCCAGATATCAGTGTTTATTTTTAACCAGGATGCAGGTGTGAAGGAAATGCCGGCACCTACCATAGCAACATTATCTATTTGCCACTCAAGGTGGCTTACTTCTGCACCAGTTGAGGGGTTGTAGACAATTTCATTTGCTTCACCATTCAGCAGCCCCAGAGATAGCCTGCCTGTTACCGGAAAAACCGTACTACTGACAGTCATTGAATCGGCTTGTTGTATTTGTTGAGTGGTTCCGATTGCAGCGGTGGCTGCGGCTAAAACGTGAGTTGCTGAAAATGTGATAAAAACAGTGCTGCTAAGAAATATTACGGATTTTGAAAGCGTTTTTTGAAACATTGGCCCCCCCTGTAATTGAAGATAATAGTGAACAGGCGTCCCAAATTCCATTCGTAGATACATGCGTCCAGGAACTTCCCGATTCGAAACCTAAGGTATAGTTTCAGCAGGAGAGCCGTGTGCTCGCAATAATAAACAAAGACTGGAATCCTGTGTTTAAGAATGTATATTTGAACGTTTAGGATTCGGTGAGTATATTGAACAGAGCCTCAAACTGCAAGAACTTACGTGATAATAATAAACTTAATGTGCGTTAGGTATTGTAGCGGTTATTCTGTCTTAAAGATGTATTGCAGGCTGAATATGTCACTTTATAGTTTGTGGCTTTTATCTTATTGCGTTGTGCCTGTAAGAGAGACTATACTATTGTAGTTGTAAATGGTCCGAACCCGTATGAGTCGGATAAGCATGTGTTACATGTGGTTCGAAATCAGCAATGCTGAGAAGATGAAAAGGGAATCCGGTGAGAATCCGGAACTGACGCGCAGCGGTGAACAGGAACGAAAATCACCATTCAGCACTGGGAATGCCCGGGAAGCGGTGATAAGTAGGAAAAATGAAGTGATGCCTGACAGTCCGAAGACCTGCCACATAGTACCGCTGTCCTATGTATTTCCATGGGACAATCTCAAATCACTCATCACCTCGCGTACAGGAGAGAGTCATGTCTATTATCTTGTTCTTCAGCTATCAAAGCCACGTTGTACCCGCGCTGCTGCATTTCACCTTTCTCTCTATTGCGATTATGAGGCGTAGTTTCTAAGAGTTACAGAAGCATCGTATGCTCATATCTGTTTCTTTTAACAGGTCCAGACTGCCGTTCTGGCCGGTCAGGTACTACATGATGTATCTTTCCGGCTTTTATGCTGCACACATTTCATATTACGGAGGAGTTACAATGGAAAAAAATGAGATAGCATTTGTAAAACAAAGCCTTATGGCTATTAAAGACTGGGATGCATTCCAGGCTTTGCTGAGGAAATATATGAAACTGAATGATGCCGGCAGAAATGTAAGCAGGCCAAAATGATCTGATGCGATGTTCATCGCTACGGTTTCGGTCAGTCGACATGTTGTAATGTTCGGCTGGCCGTTTTGAGAAAATGTGCAAAGCAAAAATGAGGCCAATCTGGATGCAATATCTGCTCTTTTTTTTCTACCCTAGTGAATTTGCGCAGTTGAAAACGAATCCAAAAATTGATGTAGTTTTCGCTTGAAAAAAAATGTCCGGGCTGGTTGTCTTACGGGGGCCGGCCGCACCTCTTCCAGAGCGCCCGGTCTTATTGTTGTTATCCAATTCCTGAGTCGTTAGCTGATAGGCTTGAAGAGAGTTTTCCTACCATATGTTGTAGTTTCTTGTTGAGCATGCCATAAATGTAGAGTATAAGCTGGTGTGTGTTTCGGCGGGGACGAAAGACTATTTATCCTGAATATCGCCTTTTCTCAGCGGGGGAAAGAGTAGAACAATGCATGAGTGCGGGCGGTATCGGCAGCTCCATTATCACTATTTTAGTAAAGAGAAGAGAGGATGTTTATGGCACCTGATTTGACCAAACAGGTATTGACGAGTACCGCGGAAACTGTATTGACCCGACGCTACTACATGAAGGATGCTGAAGGGAATCCTGTAGAGACCTGGGAAACACTTTGTCGCAGAGTTGCAAATGCTGTTGCGGATGTGGACAAGAAAAATCCCGGTTATGATGCTCTGCGGGAAGATTTCTTTAGCATGATATACCATATGGATTTCCTGCCGAACTCCCCTTGCCTCATGAATGCCGGAACCGATATCGGACAGTTGTCTGCCTGTTTTGTTCTTCCGGTGGAAGACTCCATGGATGGTATTTTTACTGCCATCCGTAATGGTGCTCTGGTCCATAAGACCGGAGGCGGAACCGGCTACTCGTTTTCCAGACTGCGCTCTAAGAATGCTTCTGTTCGTTCCACTCAGGGGGTGGCTTCCGGGCCTCTCTCTTTTGCTGCTGTTTTTGATGCTGCTACCGAGACCATCAAACAAGGTGGGAAACGGCGTGGTGCCAATATGGGTGTACTTCGCGTAGATCATCCGGATATCATGGATTTCATTACTGCCAAGCAGGACCAGACCCAGTTCAATAACTTCAATTTCAGTGTTGCGATTACTGATGTTTTCATGAAGGCGGTTAAAGAGGGAACGGAGTTTGATTTACTGGAACCATCCAGTAAGACTGTTGTGAAATCCCTTGATGCGCGTGAAGTGTTTGAAAAGATCATAGACCTTGCCTGGCATAACGGTGAACCTGGTGTGCTCTTTATAGATACCGCCAACAAGGCCAACATGACCCCCCAACTGGGCGATTTTGAGGCGACAAATCCTTGCGGTGAGCAGTGGCTGCTGCCATACGAGAGCTGTAATCTCGGTTCTATCAATCTGTCCAACTTTGTCACTAATGGCGAGGTCGATTATACCAGACTGAAGGCCACTGTAGAGTGTGCCACGATATTTCTTGACAACGTCATAGACTGCAATCGTTTTCCCATTCCGGAAATCGAGGAAATGACACTGAAAACCAGAAAGATCGGCATGGGTATTATGGGTCTGCATGATCTTCTTATTCAGTTGGAAATTCCATATGGAAGTGAAGAAGGCCGTAGAATTGCCGGAGAGATCATGAGTTTTATTCGTGCCACCTCTGCAGCGCAATCGGAAAAACTTGCCGTTATAAAGAATCCTTTCCCGGCATATGATCCAAAAGTGAATACGTACCCGGCGAGAAGAAATGCAGCCCTGACCTCTATTCAGCCAACGGGGACAGTCTCTATGATTGCCGACTGCGCTTCAGGATGCGAACCGTACTTCTCGATAGTCATGGTCAAGCATGTCATGGACGGCGACAGACTCATTATGGTGAATAAGCACTTTGAGAAAATCGCCCGGAAGGAAGGATTTTATTCAGATGAACTGATGAGTAAGGTGGCCGATTCAGGTACAGTTATCGGACACGATGAGATTCCTGTGAAGTGGCAGGAGATTTTCCGTACAGCCCAGGATATTAAACCGGAGGCTCATATCGGGATGCAGGGTATCCTGCAGAAAAACGGTGTCGATAGTTCGATCTCCAAAACTATCAATCTGCCAAACAGTGCAAGCCGTGATGAGGTGAAACTTTCCTATATCACCGGTTACCAGATGGGTTGCAAGGGCTTGACCGTTTATCGTGACGGGTCCCGTGATTCTCAGGTGCTGAACACCAAAGATTCCTCTAAAGAGGATAAAACCGCAATGGTATCAGAAGATGGGCCGGTGAAGAATAATCTGCCGGATACCCTTGATGCCAAGCGTTATCGTGTGAAGGATCAGGATCAGAAGTCGGTGTATATCATTGTCTGTTTTGATGAGAACGAGAAGCCAATGGAGGTGTTTGCCAAGTTCCCGTTTGATAACAGGGTTGACCTGAAAGATAAGTCGACCATGTGGACCACAACCTGCCGTCTTGTTTCGCTGCTTTTACGTTTTAACGTGCCAATGGACGAAATCATTAAGCAACTGGACAGATCAAGTGGACATATGCTTGACCTTCCCGCTCAGTTGAGTAAATTGTTCAAATCCTTTTTGGCGGGTACCCAGCGCGGATTTTCAAGTGTCTGCCCGGAATGTTCCGGCACTCTGATATTTGAAGAAGGGTGTGAGACCTGCCATGATTGTGGCTATAGCAAGTGTTCTTAAGAATACGTTATTTCCTAAATATATTCTGGGGTTGAACAATGGCAAAAATCGGCAGGAATGAAAAATGTCCGTGTCAGAGTGGCAGGAAGTATAAGCACTGTTGTGCCCGGAAGGTTGCTGCAAAACGTCCGCAGCCTATGACGCCTGAGCAGGCTGCAAAAGTAACCCTGATGGGTGGTGTACAGGCTATCCAGGAGCTCGCTGAGAAGCGCCAGGCTGCCTCCCGGGAGATTGGTGTCTTTTACTTCTATTCGACAGCGGCTGGTGATGCCTGGTTGCTTGAGATGACAGATTGCGATTGTGTTCAGGTTGCAAAGGACGGTAACCGTCTTGAGGCCCCGATTGATGAGAATCCGGAGACCATTGAGGTGAACTGGAGTCATACCTTCAAGTTTGAAAATAAAATGCTTGAACTGACTGCCTATTCCGATCGCAGTGTAACCGTGATGAAAGATGCGCCGGCTCAGCAGATAAATGCCATGCTGCGGCGTATACGAAAGAAGTTCAGCCCGGAGCAGTTGCGGCAGGTACATGTAACTGATCAAAAAGGTAGCGCAGCATAACGATCATGTTTTCAAGGCTTGAGCAATACCGTATGGTCCCCATGATTATGGTCATGGGGACTATTTTTTTTCTGTCGCATCAGCAAGGGGACACCATTGATTTATCTGTGCTCCCGGGGATCGACAAAGTAGCACATCTTCTGATTTACGGCACGCTCGCGGCCACAGTAATTGTCGCGCATAAGCCGGTTCTGCGAAGTGGTTCGTCACTTAGGGTGGTTCTGAATACTCTTGTGGTTTGTTTGTTGTACGGTCTTTCTGATGAGTTCCATCAATCCTTCATACCGGGGCGTTATGTGAGCGCAGGGGACGTTGTTGCTGATGTGATCGGGGCAGTTCTGGTTTGCGGTCTCTGGCTCTTTATTCGATGGCGAACAGCCTGATCTGAAGATCTCATGCATGCTTTGCCGCACATCGAGTATCGGTATAATATTATGATCAGACCATAGCCTTGCAAATGTTTAGTGTGTCTTGCCCTGATACCCGAAAGTGTGTGATAAATCTCTTCTCTACTTCATAGTTGCAGAAAATTGAACCACAGTTGGTCTGCTTTCCAGTTACGTAAAAATTCCATCATGATTCGTCTGTACTGGCCACTGTTGTATACTGTGCATGATGGAAAAATTTAGGCTGTTACTGTGCAATACTCCGAAAATAACCATGATTATTCACCGGCACGCACTCTTTATGAGAAGGCCCGGCTCAACTATGTTTTTGTATTTCTGTCTTGCGTTCTGCCCTGAATACTCTTATCATCTGATACTAAGAACAGTTCTTATAAACGAAGATGCTGACTGAGGAACGAAATGATAAATGAAACAGGTGGACTTGGTTCCACAATACAAAATGAGCGGTTATATCGTGAAAGCAGTACAACCGAAACAACATCGCCTAAACCAGAGCAGCAGCCGGAAGCCAGCCAGCAACAGCAGACTACCGATACGGTCTCTCTATCGGCAGAGGCCATAGCACAGTCCAGAAATGTGCCACCGACCGGAGCGGCCAATGAAGTGCCAGTGAGTCTTTCTGAGGCAAGTGAAGGTTCTGCTGAGGAAAGAGGAGAGCCGCGCAGGGCAGGGACAATTGATATACAGGCTTGATCAGCAGTAACCTGTTTATAGAATGTAGCGTAAAGGGAGGCAGAACATATTCTGTCTCCCTTTTTTACGTTGTTGTGCTGTTATTGCTGAATTATTTTTTCAGCAATCGGGCCATATCTTTGGCAAAATAGGTGATGATGATATCAGCACCGGCCCGCTTTATGGAAAGCAGGGTTTCGGCCATCACCTTTTCTCCATCTATCCATCCTTTTTCGGCCGCTGCTTTTATCATCGCATACTCACCGCTGACATGATAGGCGGCTATAGGCAGGTCAAATTCATCACGCAGCTTGGAAATAATGTCGAGATAGGCTACAGCTGGTTTCACCATCAGAATGTCAGCACCCTCATCAACGTCGAGAGTCGCTTCGCGCAGAGCCTCGCGACTGTTTGCCGGGTCCATCTGATAGCTGCGACGATCACCGAATTGAGGTGCGCATTCCGCAGCATCTCTGAAAGGACCGTAGAAGGCTGAAGCATATTTGACAGCATACGACATGATCGGAATTGAATCATAGTTATTTTCGTCGAGTGCGGCGCGTATTTCAGCTATCCTGCCATCCATCATATCGGATGGTGCAACCATGTCCGCTCCGGCCTGCGCGTGGGAGAGGGCAGTCTTGGCAAGAATTTCAAGAGTCGCATCGTTATCAACTTTTTCATCAATGAGGCAGCCACAGTGACCGTGGTCGGTATACTCACAGAGACAGACGTCTGTGATAACCATCATTTCCGGAACTTTCCTTTTCAGTTCTCTGATCGCTTGTTGGATGATGCCGTCCTTGATGTGGGCACCAGTACCCATTGCGTCTTTTTTTGCAGGAAGTCCAAACAGGATGACGGATTTTATGCCAAGAGAGAGGCACTCTCGTGCCTCGGCTTCCAATTGATCAACAGAGAATCTGTAAACACCTGGCATTGAAGAAATTTCTTCTTTAATATTCTTCCCGGGTTTCACAAAGAGCGGGTAGATCAACTGATCGGCAGAAAGGTGAGTTTCTCGGATGAGTGAACGGAACACGTCATTCTGGCGCATTCTGCGGGGACGATATTCTGGAAAAACCATAGTAGCTCCTGTTGGTATGTTGGTCACAATCTGCGCATGGCCTTTAAGGCTCATGTTCATGCAGATGTCGTGTTGAGAGTGTTTAATTTCTGATCGGCCTTTTCAGGAAAAAGGAAAAAGTAATCTCTTTTAACTTATAATATCAAGACTCTTAAGCTTTTTATGCAGGTGACTGCGTTCCAGGCCTATCTGTTCGGCTGTTTTTGAAATATTGTTATCGTTTTGCTGTAATTTATGCTGCAGGTATTCACGCTCAAAAATACGTTTAGCTTCCTTGAAGTCAGATGAAAGAAAAGAGGCTGTCGGAGTGGGGGCGCCTTGAGCAGCAACGGCACCAGTCGGGTTGAGAAAAAGTCGGACCTGATCACCGCTTATGGTTTCATCCGGGCACATGATAGCAAGTCTTTCAACAAAATTGCGTAGTTCTCGAACGTTGCCGGGCCAGGAATGCTCCATGAGTGCACTATAGGCGTTTTCAGAGAATGATTTGGGTTTTATTCCTTTTCCCGACATGCTCTCCATAAGGATTTGAACAAGTTGCGGGATGTCTTCAAGTCTTTCCTGCAGGCTGGGTACATGGATCGGTACAACATTAAGTCGCCAGAAAAGGTCCGCCCGGAAGTTGCCGTTTTCAATTTCCTCTTCGAGATTCTTATTGGTCGCGGCTAAAACTCTGACATTTACCTTTATCGTTTTGCTACCACCTACCCGCTCAAATTTTTGTTCCTGCAGTATGCGTAGAATTTTTGCCTGGGTTTTGAGGCTCATGTCACCTATTTCATCTAGAAAAAGGATGCCTCCATCAGCTTGATCAAATTTACCTTTTTTACTGGTATGGGCACCGGTAAATGAGCCTTTTTCATGACCAAACAATTCAGATTCAATAAGCTCTTCAGGGATAGCCGCGCAGTTAACTTCAATCATAGGTCGTGAACTGGCGTGCGACAGGCTGTGGATCGACTGAGCTACAAGTTCCTTTCCTGTACCATGTTCGCCGCGGATAAGTACCCATGCATCTGAAGGTGCTACCATTTCAATCTGGTCGCGGATAGCGCTGATGGCTTTTGATTTACCGGTAATCTGTGATGGACGCGCAGCAGTTTCACGCAGGAGCAGGTTTTCCTGCTCCAGCTGGGCGAAGCGAAGACCATTGGTAATGGCAAGAATGATTTTATCGTAGGAAAGCGGCTTTTCAATAAAATCAAAGGCGCCTTTCCTGGTTGCCTGTACGGCTGTTTCTATAGTGCCGTGACCTGAAATCATGATAACAGGCAGGTTGAAGCGATCCTTGATAACGGGTAGGGCGGTCATGCCATCCATATTTTCGCCGAGCCAGATATCAAGTAGAATGAGATCAATAACTTCATTTTCCAGAACCTCGAGGCCTTCTTCGGCAGATGAGGCGGATATTGCCTCAAAGCCTTCGTCTTCGAGTATTCCGGCAAGGGACTGCTGAATACTGGCCTCGTCATCTATGATGAGTATACGTTTGCTCATAGTGTATGGATTTTGAGATATCCTGTGGCAGCGATGATATGTGTTGGTTACATGTTCTGATCGTGATGCACTACCATTGGTAATTCGATAGTGAATACAGAACCTTTTGGTTTATTGTCATGAACCCGGATATAGCCACTATGGTCGGATACGATTGTGGAAACAATCGCAAGACCAAGGCCTGTTCCTGTTTTCTTGGTGGAAAAATATGGCTCGAAAAGCTTAAGCTTATTGTCTTTGGATATACCGGGACCGGTATCACTGACTTTAATAAAAATTGTGTCTGTAGTGGTATCCGGGGTGAGTTCTATTTCTATTTTACCGCCACCGGGCAAAACTGCAACCGCATTGTCCAACAGATTTATTATACATCGCTTGATCTGTTCGGCATCGAACAAAAAAATCGGAACAGGCGACGTTTCTTTCAGGGAAAAGGCTATATGTTTATGTGCCTCACGGTAGAGGACCAATGTGTCTTTACTGAGACTCGTGAGGTCGGCCGGTCCTTTTTGGATTTTGGGCATGCGGGCAAACTGACTGAACTCACTAACCAATCGTTTGAGTTCGTCGACCTGGCCGATGATAGTGCTGGTACACTGATCAAAGACGCAGTCCTCCTCTGCAAGGATCTCAGGATAACGGCGTCGCAGGCGCTGCGCTGAAAGCTGAATAGGGGTGAGCGGGTTCTTGATCTCATGGGCAATGCGTCGCGCTACTTCACGCCAGGCAGCCATGCGTTGCATTTTTTCGAGTTTTGTCAGGTTGTCAAAAACGAGGACGTGTCCGACTGGAGTATTTTCTTCATCTTCAAGACGGGTAAAGTGAATCAGCAGGGAGTAGTTTTTACTGAGGACATTGATTTTAAGATGTTGCTCGATTGATGTTTTCCCCGTTATCGAAAGCTCGTCGATAAAGTTTTGAATTATGCCTCCCTGGCTTTCGGGTAATACATCCTGAAAGGTCTTACCGAGAAAGAATGTCTTATCGATATTTAAAAGCTTCTCCGCAAACCTGTTAATGGTTGTGATGCGATTGTGATCATCCATAGAGATAACACCAGCAGAGACGTTCTGGAGAATAATCTCAGTATAGCGGCGTCGCTGTTCAGATTCCTGGGAACTTGCCTGCAGGGCATCATGGGTTTCGGCAAGTTGCTTGTTGCTGGTGTTGAGATTCATTGTCATTTGGTTGAACGAATTTACCAGCAGGCCGATTTCGTCATTGGCGTCGCTTTCCATCTCAAATTCAAGATCACCATCAGCAACCCGGCGGGTGGCGGTAACCAGCTGGCCGAGCGGGTCGGTAATGCCGCGGGAAATGTAGAGGCCAAACCAGATGGCAGCAAAGACGATGAGCAGGGTCACAATAAGCAGGATGATGAAAATCCAGAACTTAAAAGGTTCCTTAAAGTGTTTGAGCTGGCGGTATCCCTCAATACCTTGTGAGATCAGCGTCATGCGCTGAAGTTTTTCGCTTCTGACGAGCACAGAGGTAGAGAGCACCGTTGCCGGTGCATCAGTTCTTTCGGTAGTTATAAGGGCCACACTGCGCACCAGATCACCCTGGTTGGTTTCCTGGATAATGGTTTCCCGGCTGTGTTGGTTTTTTACTTTAAGAATCAGATCAATCGGAATTTTCGGCAGAATGAGATTGCGGGTATTTGGGCCGAGAACTGAGATTTGGAGGTTTGAATCTTCAGGTATCAGAGTGATGGAATCAGGGCCATAGATAGCGTTGTCAAACATCAGCTGTTCGAGCATTTCCGTAATATTTTCTTCGGGGATACCTGTGAGTTCCTGGTCCTGAAGTTTTCTGGCTATCGCTGAATTCATCCTGTCAGCATTTTCAGAGGCATCATGCAGGATAGACTGTGCCAGCTCAAGTGATTCCTGAAGTGAGGCTTCAATGTTGGAGTTGAACCAGTAGTCCATACTGGTTGAGACAAATTGCAGGGCAACGAAAAAGAGCAGGATGGTTGGGATAAGGGTCAGTGAAAGAAATGATGCGATGAGCTTGGTTTTGAGCTTACTGCCAGGCCTGTTGATTCTGCGTTCGAAGAACAGTTCAGCAAGGCTCCGTAACACGAGAAAAAGAACAAAAAGAACGAGCAGGACGTTGAGATTGATAAGGCCGAAAATAAGAATATTGGAGCTGGTCGGCAGAGTATCTTCCTGTTGGAATAACAATCCCTGCAGAATAATAAAAACTGGTATCAGAATCAGGCAGACCCCTATTACCGAGCGGATCAGACGCCGTTTCTGTAATAACTGCTCCCGGGTATATTCTCTGCCCGGGTAATGGTGTCTGACTTTTTTTGAGTCTGTACCCGGTTCAGAATGTGAGTGTTTTTGATGTGCCAATCGAATATTTAGTAATTGAATTCGAGAGAATGCCAGGCTGTTTCTCTATCCCACCAGGAAAGAAAAGGGAGGATTCGATGCAGACTCAGCGGTAATGTCTTTTCAAAAAGGTCGGCACGAATCCGCAACTGATATGCATTATCCGGTGCCAATTTTGCCAGCTCGATTATCTTGACGCCATTGACCTCACTCATGGTTTTTTCGGCATCTTCAAGGTCCTGAAAATGAATAACTTTATTATTGATTTCACCCAGTTCAACCTTGTAGCTGTCTTTAAGTGTGTCGTAGGTCATAGTATGACGAAATTCCATCTTGACCAGATTTTTCTCAGGATTTTGCTTTTCTTTCTGGAAAAGTTCGATGAAAAAAGAGAAATGAACAGGGACTCCACCTTTGAGGCCGGAAAGCATTTCATCAGTGAAGCTGTTGTTAATTATTCCAAAGAGTATGAGGTGCGTTTCTGAGGTTGTGGCAATCAAATCGGTAAAGCCGACCGTGTCGGTGCGGTCTTCACTGGATACACAGAACGTCGATCCAATAATGAAGAATAATAGTATGAAAACATTGAAAAAAATCTTTTTAGACATGATAAATTAACGAGCGTTCGGCAGAATATAAAACTGAATCGATAGTGAGTAACCGAAACCCAGCATCGATATGTATATGTATCTGTACGCCTGTCAGCGACGGGCTGTGCAGTGAGATGTGTCGTGATTACTCCGGATAGCCAGAGTTGTTATCAGACTGCTAATCTACTTGAAATCATGTCTGATGTCCATTGCTTGTTCTGTAGGATTTAGGGGAGAAGCCTGCGTCTGATGGAGGGGCAGCAGACGTAAAAGATCTTGACTTTCCATGAAAAAACAGGTATTGCGTGCATATGTCCATGATTCCTCACGTGAAGTCGGGGAAGTTTTAACAGTAATTTTCTGGAGATTAAAAAATTAAATGAGAATAGCAATTCCAACGAATAATCCGGGAGGTCTTGAGGCCTCAAGATCAGACCATTTCGGTCATTGTGATGTTTTTACTGTGGTCAGTCTGGGCCAGGATAACTCTATTGAAAAAGTTGAGACTATTGCCAACGGTGGCCATGAAGCCGGTGGATGTATGGTACCTGTACAGATCCTCAACGATGCTGCGGTGAAAGCAATTGTTGTTGGCGGTATGGGTGCCCGGCCGATGCAGGGTTTTGTTCAGGCGGGTATTGACGTGTATTTTGCAGGTCGTGAGGCCGTTCAGGATGTGCAGGCTGTAATAGATCACTTTATTGAGGGAAAACTTCCACTCATGCATCCAACCCAGGTATGCAAAGGATCTGGTAACTGTCAGCATTGAGAATTTGCATTTTTGGCTTATCGGCTGTATAAAAGACAAGAGTACCACAAATGACCGGTTGCTCGATATGTGAAGCAACCATACTTTTAGTATTAAAGAATATTATGTCGCCGAGACCAAAAAAAACCAGAAATTGTGAGGGGGATTTCTGTGGGCATGCATATAAGCCCACAGGCATCCCGTTAAACGAATTGACCCAGATTGAACTTCATAGAGATGAGCTGGAAGCTCTACGTCTCTGTGATTCAGATGGGTTGACTCAGGAAGAAGCAGGGATGCGTATGGGTGTCTCCCGCGGTACAATTCAGCGAATATTGACGGTTGCAAGAAAGAAAACCTCAACTTCTCTCGCCAGAGGATATGCAATTATTTTTGTAGATGATGAGGAATAAAGCGGTTCGCTGATTATCTGGCTCACTCACGTTTTCTCATCTCCTGTATGGTTGTCGGGATGAGATAACCCCCACCACAGCACGTAAAGAATCATCAGTTTTCTTGGAACTGCACCATGATCGTCTATACAGGCAGATGTAGCGTTGCACCGTAATGGTGTAGTCGCTGCATCAGTTGTTTATGTAACCTGTTTGGGCAGGATGACAGCCCATATAGTGATCGGGTGACCGGCCCAGAATATATTTCCGGACCGGTTAGCATTCAATTCTGCTGTTTTGGGGTAACGTGCTGGTGTTAAACGTTTTCCCGCGTTTTCATGAATTCAATATCAGGCCATTTTTCCATATGGAAGTTGAGCATCCACGAACTCTGGGCGAGAAAGGTTAAAAATCCTTCGGAATCATGAGCCAGAGCATCTTTGTTCTTCCGCTCAAACTCAGCGAGTTTCTTTTTGTCGCTGCAACGGACCCAGCGGGCAGCCTGGTAATCAACAGGTTCATAGATCGCATCGACCCCATACTCATTTTTGAGTCTGGCCATGGTGACCTCAAACTGCAGTACACCGACAGCTCCCATTACATAGTCTGAACCAAGCAGTGGCCGGAAAACCTGAATTGCGCCTTCCTCTGCCAGCTGGACCAGTCCTTTCTGCAACTGTTTCATTTTGAGAGGGTTTTTCAGCAAGACACGTCGGAAAAGTTCCGGGGCGAAATTCGGGATTCCTGTAAATTTGAGCTCTTCTTTGGTTGTGAATGTGTCACCGATCTTAATTGTGCCATGATTGTGCAGACCGATAATATCACCGGGCCAGGCTTCTTCAACATTGGCACGTTCCTGCGCCATAAATATGGTGGCGTTGGAAAGAGATATATCTTTACCTAGTCGATGATGTTTGACTTTCATGCCGCGTGTAAACTTACCTGAGCAGATGCGAAAGAAGGCAATGCGGTCGCGGTGGGCAGGATTCATGTTTGCCTGAATCTTGAAAACGAAACCTGAGAATGCCTCTTCTGTCGGTTCCACCATACGAGTCTGCGCTTCACGGGGGCTTGGCGGCGGAGCCATCTCTACGAAGGCATCAAGCAATTCCTGCACACCAAAGTTATTTACCGCGCTGCCGAAAAAGACCGGTGTCTGGCTCGCCTGCAGATAATGCTCATATTCAAAAGGATTTGCAGCACCTTCAAGTAATTCGATATCCTGTCGAAGTTCATCAGCCTGTACACCGAGTAGTTCATCGAGCTTGGGGTCATCGAGGCTTTCGATGGTAACGGCTTTTACGTTACGGGTTTCCTGGCCGGGAGTAAACAGGTGCAGCCGTTTATGGTAGAGGTTGTAAACACCTTTAAATGTCTTGCCCATGCCGATGGGCCACGAAAGCGGCGTACATTCTACCTGCAGCTTTTCTTCAATCTCAGCCATAAGATCGAGTGGACTGAGTCCTTCACGGTCCAGCTTATTGATAAAGGTAATGATAGGGGTATTGCGCATTCGGCACACCTCCATCAGTTTCTCGGTCTGGGCCTCGACACCTTTGGCGCTGTCGATAACCATGATTGCTGAATCAACAGCCGTCAGTACGCGATAGGTATCCTCTGAGAAGTCCTGATGGCCCGGGGTGTCAAGAAGGTTGACTTCATAATCACGATAAGTGAACTTCATGACGGAGGTGGTTACAGAAATACCTCGCTCCTGTTCGATAGCCATCCAGTCGCTGGTTGCATGACGATCTGCTTTTCGTGACTTAACAGCGCCTGCCATATTGATAGCACCACCGAAGAGAAGGAGTTTTTCGGTGAGAGTGGTCTTACCTGCATCAGGATGGCTGATAATACCGAAGGTTCGGCGCTTTTCGACTTCGTTCTGGAGTTGTTTACTCATAACTATATAAATGGGAGATTATGCTTTATTTTATTGCTGTGTCTTATTATAAGAACAGGCATGAAAAATGCTGAAGAATAGGCTCTTTTTCCTATATTGCAACCATTAAATAGATCAAATATGAAAAATAGACGAACAATTCTGGTTACAGGTGGCTGTGGATTCATCGGCGCGAATTTTGTGCACCTGTTGAAAAACGACTATCCTGAGTGGCGGGTAGTCAACCTTGATAAACTTACATACGCTGGTAATTTACATAACCTTGAAGGCATCGAAGAGAATGAACGATACCGGTTTGTAAAAGCTGATATCTGTGATGCTGCTTCTGTCGAAAAAATATTTACAGAAGAGAATATAGACACTGTTGTGCATTTTGCCGCGGAATCCCATGTCGATCGTTCTATTACCGGTCCCGCAGAGTTTATTCAGACCAACATCATAGGTACTTTCACACTGTTAGAAGCAGCGCGTAAAACATGGTTGAATGGTGCATGGCATGGTCCAGCCCCCTGTTTTCTTCATGTGAGTACCGATGAAGTATATGGCTCCCTCGGGGAGACTGGTTTTTTCAGAGAGACAACTCCATTTGATCCCCGTTCGCCGTATTCGGCTTCAAAGGCGTCGTCAGACCACTTGGTAAGTGCCTATTTTCACACCTATGATTTGCCTGTACGCATTACCAACTGTTCGAATAATTACGGGCCGTATCAGTTCCCGGAAAAACTTATCCCGCTTATTTTCAATAACAGCATGAAGGGAAAACCGCTGCCGGTGTATGGCGACGGTAAAAACATACGGGATTGGCTTTATGTTCAGGATCACTGTGAAGCCATTGCTGAAGTGTTGAAAAAAGGTGAAAACGGTAAGAGCTATAATATCGGCGGCAACAATGAAAAGCAGAATATCGAGGTGGTCACTCTTATCTGTGATATTCTTGACCGTAAACTCGGGCTTCCTGAATCAGGTCAGCCCAGGCGCTCCCAGATAACCTTTGTCAAAGATCGTCTGGGGCACGACAGGCGCTATGCTATTGATGCTACCAGGATTCGTGAGCAGATCGGCTGGGAGCCGAAGGTTACCTTTGAGATTGGCATTGAAATGACTATTGACTGGTATCTGGCTCACCAGAACTGGGTAAATACTATTGTGGATGGCAGTTATCAGCAATATTACCAGAATATGTACGCATAATTGTACGTTGTTACAGGAGTTTTGAAGATGAACATTATAGCGACAGCTATACCGGATGTGCTGATGATTGAACCGCAGGTTTTTGGTGATGAACGCGGGTTTTTTATGGAGAGTTTCAATGAGAAACTCTGGCAGGAAAAGACAGGACTCACCGGAAAGTTCGTGCAGGATAATCATTCCCGTTCAAGTAAGGGGGTGTTGCGAGGTATCCATTACCAACTGCGTGCACCGCAGGGTAAACTTGTACGTGTTGTATCCGGTGAAGTGTTTGATGTGGCTGTTGACCTGCGTAAATCATCACCAACATTCGGCAAATGGGTTGGTGAAATTCTGAGTGCTGAAAACAAACGGCAATTGTGGGTGCCGGAGGGGTTCGGTCATGCATTTATGGTTCTATCAGAGAGTGCTGATTTTCTCTATAAGACCACCGATTACTATGCGCCAGAGCACGAGCGCTGCATTATCTGGAATGATCCTGATATCGGAGTGCAGTGGCCGGCTGATGTAGAGCCGAATCTTTCAGCTAAAGATGTTTCCGGCAAACGCTTTAATGATGCTGAACTCTACGCATAAAAAATAGTTAGGTAGAGTTGTTTACAGTCTCTGCAGATAACTCTACAGAGACTGAGACCATTTAACAACTTTGCAGAAGTGCACAACGTCCAGGCTTTTTTTATGAGCAACCTTTCCCCGCTGTATTCGTAACCTTTTCACTATTTTTCCTATAAATTCTCTAGCTCAGCTGATGAAAACGACAGAGTAGATTGATTTTTTCTATCATCTCTGATGCTCCGATATTCTGGAAATGTCAAAAAACGCTGATTTCAATCAGTTCTTCATTATATTCGTCGTAATTCTTAGCTTTTATCTGGTTTTGCCGGCTGGAATGCAGATTATAGATCTCCCGTCTTGTATTTCAGAATTCCGGATTAATGGAAAACCACCAACAGTCTATGTCTTCGATCATAATGGATTACTTCGTTTTTGTCCGACGATCCGAAAAATACAAAGTACACTCGTAGCTTTCCAGACGCTCCTGCAGAACAGTTACTGCGGGTTTCCTACTCGATAAAACCACAGTGTAATTCCAACAACTGCTGACTATTCAGCATCTTACGATGTAGTAGTTTTGGGAAATATTATTGCAGCAGCTTGAAAA
>JBFHGS010000082.1:0-18068 GCA_041582995.1 Desulfopila sp.
CACGATGATAGAGTTTTGGCCGAGCGGCCCGAATCGACCCGTTTATAAAAGGAACGTTAAATATACGCGACAGAACTGCGCCAAGGATATCTGCGAAGCAGCCGTAACTATGAATAATATCAGGTGGCGAGAGTCTACAGTTTTGTATAGCCTGCATAACTATCAGTGGGAACCTAAGCAGCAGGTTTGCCCCGGCATTGCAGGCGGCAGAAACCGAAAGTACGTTGTCGGCCAGCGCTACTCCTTCGCGCTCTCTTGCACCACCTTCAGATAATACACAGAGTGACGTGGTAAAATCCGGATGATGCTTCAACCCTTTTAACAACTCAACAATCTGCCGTTCCGCACCACCGGACGGCAGTCCATCAGCAATAATCAGGACTTTTAGTGCCATAAACTATAAAATATCTCCATCAATAAACTGGTTACTTACCGTACCGTAGGCTGCAACCCGGCAGAAATTATCTCTTTTAATGAATAGTTACAATCCGTTTTTTACACCAGCATCTTTTTTATACCTCGCAGAATTAACCTGCAGACCGTTCAGTAACATCACCACTCCAATCCTGCAACACGACCTTTACCGAGCGTCGCATCTCTTTTAAAAAGTCTGAACCGGTCTTTTTCAGATAGAAGTGCTGACCGAAATTTTCAGCATTTTTAAGATATCTGCCACCGTAGTAACTATTACTGATATGTCCTGCATACATTGCATCAAACTCTTCAGCATCCAGCCGCTTATAGGTATCGGTAAAATGTACAGAAGCTTCCGGGAAACGTGGAGTGAGCGACCGTTGCATCCCGCGTTCCGTGATATGCCCGAAACAAAGCATGGTTACTGGAAAAACCAGTCTCGGTAAATTAAACATCTCACGATGAATTTCTATGTTCTCCATTATATCGCCGATATAACATGAACCTATACCCATGGATTCCGCCGCAATGGCTGCAGTCTGTGCAGCGATAAGTGCATCACAACTGGCAAGCATCAGGTCTGCTTCAGCGGGTTGCTCAAAGTCAACGTTGTTTTTCCGGCATAGATCACGAACATCACATTGCTCGTAATAGTCATACCAACGCTGCATATCTGCCAGAAAGATCAGAACAAGAGGAGCCTTTGCTATAAATGGCTGATTATCACAAGTTGCAACAAGTCGATCCTTTCTGGACTGATCAGCAACCTCAAGAATTGAATAGAGCATCATATTACCGGCAGTTGGTGCCCGCATTGCACTCGCAATTATCAGTTTTTTCTCCGCATCAGTAACTGGTTTATCCGCATACACGCGTTGTGATCTTCTGGACATTATCTGGTTAATGGTCTCGTTCATCTATGTTCTCCCCATGTGCGCAGCGCTGAAATGGACCTTTTACGACCTGACCATAACTGGTTGAAAGAAATTTGTATCTATACCATGTTTGATTAGTCCGGCAAGTTCGGATATCATAGTTAAACCTGACAATCATTTGCCCCATTAAATATAGTTACCCGAAAGTCTCTCAGAGAAATCACATAACTCGCAGGCCCCATAAATGACCGAACACAACAACTGTATAGACATACGTTTCCTCATCCACCCCAGGCTCTCCCGAAAAACACCAGCTCTCAAAGTCTGCATATTCCGAGAACAAAATATCATCAGCTTACCTATTCACGCGCTATGAATACCAATAAATATCTTCTGGCATCACTTATCCTCGGAGTCGCTCTGCTTGGTATCATTCAATTGCAGCTCTGGTTTCAGGAACAACATATCGAGCAGATTGATGGCATGGCACATGTTCCAAACTCACAGTTAACGACAATTACCAGTTACTTCGCCGCCCCCTTGCCTGCACCGGTTATAGACAACCCGGCGGCTGTAACAACTGGCGAGATGCTCTTTGCAGACAGACGTCTCTCAAAAGATCTGAACAAAGCATGTATCGACTGTCATCAGTTCAATAAAGGCGGAACGGATCAGCTCAAATACTCTCCGACTATAAACGGTGGTTACAGGACAAGAAACACGCCTACCATCTTCAACCTTGCCTTCGTTCACACCTACAACTGGGATGGCAGTGTCAACAATCTCGAAGATCAGATTGAAGGCATCATTAAAAGTTCGCAGGGTCTTGGTGCCGACTGGGAAACAATATTACCGCGCCTGGCCGAGTCGGAAGAATACCTTCGTCTTTTCAATGCAATGAGTCCAGAGGGGATCAGCCGGGAAAGCGTCATTGAAGCGCTCGCAGAATATGAACGTTCACTTGTCACCATAGACAGTCCATTCGATCTTTTCCTGCAAGGTAATGTACAGGCACTTTCTGCGGAGGCAAAACAGGGGCTTAAGCTCTTTGTAGAACTGGGTTGCAGTTCATGTCATCAGGGCCTGAAACTTGGTGACAATCTCTTCTCCAAATTCGGAGTATTTGGAGACTACTTCAAAGATAGAGGCGACATAACCGCCGCAGACTACGGTCGATTCAATGTCACATCAAAAGAAGAAGACAGGTATGTTTTCAAAGTTCCAGGGCTCAGAAACATCGTACAAACCTACCCGTATTTCCATGATGGCACCGTCCAGGATCTCGAGCGGGCAATGAATATCATGGCTAACTATCAGCTCGGCAGAACATTGCCACGAGAGGAACTTTCTCATCTTCGAGCTTTTATGGAGAGCCTGACTGGAAAATATCGGGGTAAAAGTTTATGAAAACAGGAACATTCACTATCTTTGTCAGTCTCGGACTCGTCGCGCTGCTCACCTTTTTCTTTATACAGGCACAAGTTGTAGAGTTGAAAAATGAAGAACAACGCATCAGCAATACTATAGTTCATTTTCAGGAACTCAATACGCGTATCAATCATCATATAGACCAGAGTCGCTTCGGAGTACTGCAAAATTACGACACCATAAACACCGACCTTCATCAGCTCGAAGAAACATTGCTGGCTATCACCCGGGACTCATCAGACCATATCAGTAACCCGGTTGAGAAACAGGAAATCGACTCACTGCTTGAAAAACTTACGCAATACTACACGGAAAAACATGATGCTGTTGAAAAATTCAAATCATATAATGCCGTATTGAAAAACTCTCTGGCTTTTTTTACTACAGAGGCCAGAGAAATTTCCGACATTCTCCTGACAGTTCAACTCTCTTCAGGCAAACAACGGGGCGAAGTCGGCCATCATCTCCATCAGATAGTCCAGAGTGTTATCATTTTAAACAGATCACCTCTACCTGCAGTTCTCGAACAGTTACAGAAAAGTACACATCAGATCTCTACCAGCATCACGACATTACCCGCACCGCTTCGACAGCGTTTCGACGACCTCATCAGACACACAAACCTTATCTCCAACTATACCATTCGGGTTTCGGGAATGGTTGAAAAGATATTTTCCATCCCCCTTGACCACACCAGCAGATTACTTGACGCTGAACACCAGGAATTTTTTTCATTTTTACTCAACCGCTCAAACGTTTACCGAACCTATCTCTTCGCCTTTTCACTTGTGCTCCTCGGGTCAATAATCTTTCTTTTTGCTCAGTTGCAACTCGGGGCCAAAAAACTCAGTGCATTGAATTCAAACCTGGCGCAGGAGGTCCAGGTACGAGAATCTGCAGAACGCAGGCTTCGCAGATATAAGGAAGATCTGGAGGAAACCGTCAAAAACAGAACCCATGATCTTCAAACAACCAACGAAAAACTTTCCCACGAAGTCGAAGAGCAGATAAAAGCACAGCGTCGACTCGAACTTCTGACCCGGGCCATTGAAGCAGCCAGCGAGGGAATCATTGTTTCAGCAGGACCATACCCGAACGTCGGCATTCTCTATGCTAATCCAGCCTTTACTGAGCTAACCGGTTATACGTTTAACGAGGTACATAAAAAGAATTGCTCATTCCTTCAGGGACCTGACACAGATACTGATGTCATCGAAGCCATACGGGATGCCATACGAAACGGCAACCCTGTCCGAAAAACGATACTCAACTACCGTAAGGATGGCGTTCCCTTCTGGAACGACCTCACCATCAACCCGATCAAAGATGACCATGGTAAGGTTACAAACTTCGTTGGCATACAAAATGACATCACACCACTCAAGCAGATACATGAACGGCTGTTCCAGGCAAAGTTAGATGCCGAACAGGCGAGTCGCGCCAAGAGTGATTTCCTCGCCGCCATGAGTCATGAAATACGCACCCCCATGAACGTGATCGTCGGCATGAGTGACCTGCTCGAGACAGCACCCCTCACCGGAGAACAACGAGGCTACCTCAAAACCATGCGCCGGGCCGGTGATAACCTGCTTCAATTGATTAATGACATTCTCGATCTTTCAAAAATTGAATCTGGTAAACTTGAGTTGGAATCTGCACCATTCAACCTGCATGACATGCTTACGCAAACCTGTAACCTGATTGAGGTGAAGGCGCTGGAAAAACGTCTGAAACTCTTAATGAAAATTTCCCGGGATGTCCCGCAACAAGTGCTAGGTGATGCGGTAAGGCTACGCCAGATCCTGATAAATCTGCTCGGTAATGCCCTAAAATTTACAGAAAAAGGCTCGATCCGGGTAGTCGTAAACAAAGTAGAAGACCTCCAGAATAAAGTCATTATCAAATTTTCGGTAGCTGACACAGGTATCGGTATTGACGAGAAGCAGCGTAAAAAAATCTTCTTCGCGTTTACACAGGCTGATACTTCAGTAACAAGGAAGCACGGTGGTACCGGGCTTGGCCTCAGCATCTGCCAGAGACTGGCCGAACTCCATGGCGGCACCATTGACGTCCAGAGCAAACTCGGAAAAGGATCAGTATTCTCTTTCACAGCAAAGCTTGAAGTATTGCATGATCTCGAAGAGATTGCCAAGCTTGAGGCTATTTCAAAAAAATCAGAACCTCTGGCAATTGAGTCTGCCGGGGCTGAACCCGACCTTACACCTACACCAGAGAAGGAAACGCCATCACCCGCACCAATTAAAAAAACCACTCCTGAAATCAACCAGGACGACCAGGTCGCACTGCTGCTGGTTGAGGACAATATGGACAACATGATGCTTATTAAAGCCTTCCTGAAAAAAAGCAGATACAACATGGTCCATGCAGACAATGGTAAAAAAGGATTCGAGCAGGTTAAAAACGGTAAATTCGATCTGGTCCTGATGGATATGCAGATGCCGATTATGGATGGCTACACGGCAACCTCTGAGATCCGGAAAATGGAACAGACCGAAGGCAGACCACGAATTCCCATTATCGCTTTCACCGCCCATGCGCTGGTCGGCGATAAAGAGAAATGCATGATCGCAGGCTGTGACGATCATCTCACCAAACCGGTTAAGAAAAAGGTGCTCCTTGAAATGCTGGAAAAACACTGCCCCAAGGAAACTGTGGCAGCCTGATAGCAGGTTCCAGACATAATCACAGAAAGTTATACTCGGTCCGGTTTACCACAATAGCCCATTTTTCCATTTTACCCTGCGTGGAAATATGCCATAGTCGCTCAAACAATTTCTTTTCAACACATACGAAATACAACATCATTATTGAGCTGACATGGCACTTTTCTCTCAGATACTTCTTCTCGTTCTTCCGGTTTTTCTTGTTATCGGCCTTGGCTTTGGTCTGAAGCGCACAGGGCTTGTCGACTCCAGCTTCTTATTTCAACTCAACCGACTGGTTTTCTATGTGGCCCTGCCGGCTCTGCTTTTCTATAAAATTGCCACCTCCGATTTTCAGGCCAGTTTTAATTCCACTCTTCTTTTTACCCTGCTTGTTACTATAGTGCTGGCATTTGCAGGCAGTTATGTCTATGGCTTGCTGCGTAACTACTCTGAGCCGCGACTGGGAGCATTCTGCCAGGCCTCCTTTCGCGGTAACCTCGCATACATTGGCCTTGCAGTTGCATTCAATGTCTACGGAGAAGAAGGCTTTGCTACTGCCGGTATTTTGCTCGGCTTTCTCGTTCCTGCCTTGAACCTTCTGGCTGTCATCGCTCTGCTGCTGCCGCAGCGTAAGGCCGACCACTCCATGGGCACAGCTTTCTGGATGTATCAGTTTGCATTCAATCCACTGATCATTGCTTCATTTGCAGGCATTATCTGGAGTTATTTGAATCTACCTCTTCCGCAAATTGTTGACAGGGCCTTACACATCATTACCGGTATGTCCTTACCGCTCGCGCTTATCGCTATCGGTGCCTCATTTTCTCCTCAGAAGCTGAAAGTGGATATACCTGTCGCCGGCCTGGCGACGTTAATTAAGGTTGTGCTCCTTCCACTTATAACAGCTATTTTATTAATATCTCTTGGAGTCAGTGGCAAAGATCTCGGTATAGGTGTTATCTTCGCCGGCACACCGACTGCCACGGCTGCTTTTATTATGGCACAGCAACTTAAAAGCGACGCAGAACTCTCAGGCTCTATCATAATGTTGTCGACTCTCTGCTCCCTCTTTACCTACACTGCAGGACTTTACCTTTTATCAACCCTCAACCTTTGAATAACCCGGCAAAACATATCATACTTAAACAGTAACAAATCAGTACCGCTCACCCTTTTACTTCAAGTTTCAGTTTGCTATGATTGGGTGTATCCTTCCCACTCTGAACCACAAACCAGACTATAATGAAAAATCTACTGATCACCGCTATGCTGTTGTGCTGTTTTCTTGGCTCAGGCTCACCTCTCAGGGGAGAATCTCATGAACTCAACTGGATAGGTCACTGGCAGGGAGAAGGCAAACGTGAACAACTCGTACTCGAAATTAAAAAAGACTTTGAGTTTCTCCATCCAGACGTAAAGGTCAATTTCATATTCAATAAAGAACTGAAAGGACCGGGGAAATATTATAAAGAACGGGTGGCTCATGCTATTGCTGGCATGATCGAAAGCGGCAACATTGAATGGGATGTAATTCATCTCGACCTGCCTATTTATCAGCTTGTAGCAGAGATCACCGGTGATCCGGACTGGGGACGCAAACATCTCGTCAACTTCGCTGATATTCCAGGATTTATCGAAACTGTTAAACCAACCATTATCGATAACCCCCATTACATTAGCCAGACCGGGGGGATTTTTCCGGGCCCTTATGTTGAAGGCTATATCCACACCCTCTGGTATAATAAGGCGGTCGCTGACACGATCGGCATTGAAATAAAAGAACGTGGGATGTCCATCGATGACTTTCTTTCCTATGCGAAAGCTCTGGCCGAATACAACATTCGTCACAACCAGAAAATCAGCCTTTTCAACCTTGCTGCCTGGAATCGACTGGACGGCCTGTTCGAATACATTTATCGAAGCCAGCTCGATAGTTCACAGTACAGTATCGGCACGTCCTTCAATCTTGAGAGAGCCGGGCTTTTTCTGGATACACTGCATATTTTTGAAAAACTGGCAGAGTGCAAACCGGCGCTCAATAACGGTTGGAGAGATGTCGACTGGGAGGAATTCATTGAAAACAATCTTCAGGGCAAAGGGCTCTTCACTTCAGGAGGAACCTATCTCTATGGACATTTTGCCGGAAAAAAACACGGAGCGGATATGCTTCCAGTTGAGCCGCCATTCGTTAAACAGCCAAATGGTTTAATTGGAAGTTATGTAACGGTCTTTGCAGTAATGAAAAACAGCAAAAACAGAGAAGATGCCATTGATCTCATGATGCTGTGGTCACAACCGAGAGTTGCACAGCGCTGGGTAGAATACACGAAGAATCCAACAGGTGTTCAAGGCGGTATAAACGAAAGCCTGCTCGCCAGTGTAGGTAAGGACAAGGACGTTTACGACAGATTTGTAACTGACATGCAACGCGCCTACGGGGAGATGCCCATGCTGAATTTATCTATCCCGCTTCATGTCTTCGGCCCAAACTGCCCGATATCTGCCACCGAGTTCCGCGAAAGCCTGGCCTTGATACTCGAAGGAAAACTCACAGCCAGTGCTTTCTATAATGATCTTCTGGATAAAGTGCTCCTCGATCAGCAGAAACACTAACATCTCTCCGGCAAAGGGAGGAAGCAACCCGAATTCAAGCCATGAGCATTAAAGCATCCAACCCCGGAAGATGTCATCAGCCAGAGGTTCGGCTGTAATAACCTCGCTGCGCCCCTGAAGAACACAGGTCACTTCACCTGCCGCCGGGCCATCTTTAACTTTTTTGCCGTAGCGAACCACCATGCCGGCAGCGTAGAGCAGATCTTTGCGTAAATCAGTCTCATTCTGGTAGAAACTTCCTGCCCTGCGCAAGAGCCCTGTAGGGCCCGAACGCTCTTCCATACGCAGCAAGGCATCACCCGGTGCGGCCAGATCAGATAATTTATCATTATCCCGTTCGTCACGTCCAAGCATCAGCCAGCCACCGCCAGGAAGCAGAAACTGTCTGCCGACCAGCAGCAACAGAATATCCGTCACCGTCATGTCCGCAGATTTCACAACGAAATTATCGCCGTAAAAATTTTCAATGCGCCGGCTGAGAATGGGATCCGCCAGAGTACAGCCACCTGCAGGCGCAGGGTAATCAGTAATGCCGAACTCTGCTGCCAAAGCGATCTGGGGGGCCCGGCCACGGCCACCGATACTCAGCAGTTTTTCCCGATCAACCCAGCCCTCTTCTTCAGCCATGGTCGGCGTCATCAGCTTGGCTGAGAGAGGACGTACAAGAATAGAACGACTCTCTGAATCGCGACTTATAACATCTAAGGTGTCCCGCCGCTGAGACATCGGTCGCTGGCCCAGGACTTCTCCGGAAATAAGAAAAGAGGCACCGTGCTCAGCGAGCATCTCCTTTGCCCTTTTGACCATGAAGATCTTACAATCCACACAGGGATTGAAGTTTTTACCGAAACCATATGCAGGTTTACGCAGCATTTCCATATAGGCTTCGCTGATATCTTCGACAATGACGTTGATACCAAACTGCTGACGTGTCTTCTCGATATAGCCATCGATATCAGCCAGGATATCGTAGTTAAAAAAGGGAGAAACAAACTTGACGGCCAGTACTTCAACCCCCTGCTCCATAACAACCCGTGTGGCAAGAATCGAATCCAAACCACCGGAAAAGAGGGATAACGCTTTAATTTTTGTCATATCACTCAACTTCTATTGCACTTCCTTTCGTCAGCAGCTCGCGTGCCCATGCCTGGGTCTGTTCAGTTGCCGAATCTCCTGCCAACATTCGGGCCAGTTCCTGGACTCTGTGACTATCGGAGAGCCTGACCACAGACGATTGTGTCCGCCCATCCTCTACCATCTTGGAAACCTGATAATGCAGACTTCCACGGGCAGCAATCTGAGGCAGATGCGTTATACAAAAAACCTGATGATGTGTTGCCAGTTCCTTGATCTTTCTGGCCACAGCCTCTGCGGCCTCACCACCAATACCGGAATCGACCTCATCAAAAATTACAGTATCCACCATGTCCTTTTTGGCAAGCAGGCATTTCATCGCGAGCATAAGGCGTGAAAGCTCTCCACCAGATGCTACCTTGGCCAACTGTCGTGGAGGTTCGCCCGGGTTGGCAGAAAAGAAGAATTCAACCCGGTCCCATCCGGTTGGACGAATATTTTCAACCTCAAGCTCTAAATCCTGCCAATGCACCTCAAAACCCGACTGATTGAAGGCAAGCGAAGAAAGTTCCCTGCCCATTGCCTTTTCCATGGCAACAGCTACCTGTTTTCTCTTTTCTGACACAGCAGCGGCAAACGAGCAGAGTTCGATTTCCAGGGCCGAAACTTCTTTCGCCAATGCATCTATTTCCCGGTCCATGTTTTCAATTCTGGCGAGTTCCTCACGGGCCTGCTCTGCAAAGACCAGCACATCTTCAAGACGCTCACCATATTTACGTTTCAGACCATGAATAATGTTGAGCCGCTCACTGACCAGTTCAAGACGTATCGGGTTGCTCTCGAGACTATCCCGGTAATGGCGAAGTTCTGCCGCATAATCCTCAGCCTGAAAGGTGTAGCCGCCAAGTTCCTCAGCCATTTTCTCCGCCTGCGGATCAAGCGCCACCAGTTGCTCCATGTTGCGCCTGAGTTTCGACATAGCATCGATAATTTCTGTTGAAAGCAGATAATAACTTTCCTGGCTGAGCTTAATCAGAACATCAGCACTCTTGAGTCGTTTTTTCTCCGCTGTGAGCTCTTCATCCTCTCCGACCTGCACACCCGCCTGGTCAATTTCATCGAGCTGGAATGCCAGAAAATCACGACGCTGTTCTTTATCCTGTTCCTGCCTGCGCAAATCCGATAGCGCTTTGCGTCTCTCATGCCATGTACTATAGAGCGTACCGAGTTCCTCTCGATCTGGCCAGAGTTCACCATAAGTATCAAGAAAATCAAGATGCAGGGCAGACTGTAACAACCGCTGATGGTCATGCTGACTGGCAACACTCAACATGTCGGCGGTAAGCTCAGAAACCATTTTGGCTGTTGCCATTGAACCGTTTACATAGAGTTTGCTTCTGCCGGAGTGGTTGATTACCCGTTTAATGATAACAATCGGTTCGGTGCCAAACCCGCCTTCCTCAAGAAGATTGAGCAGAGTACTATTATTCGGGTTTATCTCAAAAAGTGCCTCGATAGTGCAACTGTCAGCACCGTTACGAATCCAGTCGGTGGAAGCCCTTCCTCCGGTCAATAGATGAATTGCCCGCAGCATTATGGACTTTCCCGCACCAGTCTCACCGGTCATGACAACCAGACCACCGCCTTCCGATTCCTCGAAATTCAATTCAAGAGAACTGATCAATGCCAGATTTTTTATTCGTAGTTCACAAAGCATCGGTTTTTTCCATACATGATCGTATATTCCTCCTATCCGGCTTGACTACGCCGATAAAGGACTGTAGGTTACCCCTATAACAGGGGAGCTGAATCCTGGCAACCGGTTTTCATTAATAGTGGTAATCCCCACGACTTACTATTTTGCAACAATATAACATGAAAAAGAAAACAGCACTCAGTGCCAGCCTGGAAGACTACATCGAGGCTATCTATCATATCATCGAAGAAAAACTCGTTGCTCGCAGTAAAGAGATCGCTGCAAAGCTCGACGTGAGCCGTGCCTCCGTCACTGAAGCCTTGCGGGCCCTCTCCAAAAAGGGGTTGATCAACTACGCGCCGTACGAAGCCATCACCATGACTGAGAAAGGTCGTAAGGTTGCTGAGGATGTGATTTTTCGGCATGAAGCACTGAAACGTTTCTTCGTTGAGGTTCTGGCGCTCGATGAGGAGATCTCAGAAGAAGGCGCATGCAAGATAGAACACGCAGCCCCTCCTGAAATCATTTCCCGCATGATCAGCTTTATTGATTTTATGCAGCGCTGCCCACGGGGTGGAGATGATCTTATCAGAGGATTTAACGATTTCTGCACCAAAGGAAAGACCAAAGTCGATTGTCAGAACTGCGTATCAAACTGTCTGGATCAGGCAAAATCAGATGACTGATCGACTGATCAAACCGATATCAATCCGGCAACTTCCCCATCTTCCGGAAAACGTTTGAGTGCTTTTTTTGAAAACAGTAGTTTTCCATCCACTGTCACTTCAAAGACCCCTCCGGAGGAAGCAATAAGTGTAACATCCGCGCCAAATTCTCCGGCTAGTTCGGCCTCCAAACTGGAAGCACGAGGTTTATAATTTCACTTTGTGCAATATTCAATCGTGATTTTCATAGTTTCAGCGTTGAGTGGACAGCCCGTCTACGAGCCATTAGAATAGATATGGAGCGTACGCAACCTGCATATGCGCGCGCTCGAGCCTCTACCGGAAAAAAATGCATCTCCAAACCGGCATTTTACTGGCGGCGGGACGTGCTTTTTTCGTCACCTCCGGTATAATAGCCAGTTTTTTCGTTGAAGATATACATCTTACCACTATTTGCAACATTGAGGAACGCAATCATGGCGGCCCGCATATCTCAAAACAGATTGTTTTCAATACTGGAATCGTTAAACCACGAAGAACAGCAACGCCTGTCTCCACTTGCCACCTACAGTGCTACAGGTATCCGCAGGCAGTCTGAAGACAGGGCAGGATATCGCCAGCAGTTCGCTCTTGATGCCGATCGCATACTGCACTCCCGTGCCTACACCAGATATATCGATAAAACTCAGGTTTTCTGCCTTGTTTCAAACGACCATATCACTCATCGAGTCCTGCATGTTCAACTGGTTTCACGAGTCGCCCGCACCATCGGCCGCTTTCTCCACTTGAATGAGGATCTGATTGAAGCTATTGCTCTTGGTCATGATATCGGCCATCCGCCATTTGGTCATGACGGCGAGAGTTTTCTCTCAGAACTGTGCCTTGAGCACGGCCTGCCCGCTTTTCAGCATAACATCCAGTCTGTTCGATTTCTTGACCAGCTGGAGCGTAAAGGCCAGGGCTGGAATCTAACGGCCCAGACTCTTGATGGCATCCTCTGCCACGATGGCGAAGTCCACCTGCGCTCTCTCAGTCCGCAAAGAGAGTTGACCTTTGTACTTTTTGACAAAAAGCTGAGCACGAAGGAAGCGGACCCGAAACATGCTTTGATTCCAGCCACACTTGAAGGTTGCGTTGTCAGGCTTGCTGATACCATTGCCTACATAGGCCGTGACATTGAAGACGCAATCATTCTCGGGCTCATCAAGCGCCAGGATATCCCGACACACTGCCGGCAAACACTCGGGGACACGAACGGCACCATTGTCTACAACCTGGTCACTGATCTTATCAGCAACTCCAGCGTGCCCGGTCCGCAGGAAACGTCTCAAGCACATACCTGTCATATCGGTTTTAGTCCGGACGTTTCTCAGGCGCTGAAAGATCTCAAGGCATTCAATTACGAAAGAATTTACCTGGCGCCAACCACCAAAAAAGATTACCCACTCATCAGGGATTGTTACCGTCAGGTCTTTAACCACTATCTTAAACACCTCAACGGTAGCTCGCGGGATGCAGATCTTCAGGTTGACCTCATGACTGATGTCGCCCATCGCTATGACAACGAACAACCAGCAGCCATGGTACGCGATTTCATTGCCGGCATGACCGATGACTATTTTCTCAGACAGGCCGCAGAAATCGGCTGCAAGGTTCCACTCAAAAGATGAAACGACAACTTCGCAAACTGCTACCCGGAGAAAACACCAGGCTTCTTGCCATCGCTACTTTTATCGGTTTAATGGCCGGTCTGCTCAACATCCTCTTTCGAACTGTTGTGCACCTTTTTGATACGTTTTTCTACAAAGGCGGCAGGGAATTACTCCAGATCGATAAAGGAGACTGGCATGTGCTGCTGTTGCCTCTCATCCCTATAACCGGAATGGTGTTGCTGATCCCTCTGTCTTTACTTTTCCCTGGAGAAATAAACGGTTACGGTTTTACTAAATTTCTTCGAAAAGTTAATCTCGAAGGCGGCTACATCCGGTTCCGAACCATTATCCTGAAGATACTTTCGACTGCTCTCACCATCGGTACAGGGAACTCGGCAGGTGTTGAAGGCCCGATCGCCCAGATCGGCGGAGCAATGGGTTCGCAGGTCGGTCAGTTTTTCAAGGTATCCGGCAACAGGATGAAGGTATATATAGCCGCAGGTTGTGCAGGCGGCATTGCCGGGATGTTCAACGCACCGATTTCAGGTATATTTTTTGCTGCAGAAATCATATTACTCGGCACATACGAAGTCTCATCCTTCGCCGCACTTGTCACCGCTTCCGCGATCTCCACGGTAGTCACCCGTGCCTATTTCGGAGAACTAAGCGTTTTTGTCATTCCGCAGTACAATGTAGTCAATCATTTTGTCGAGATTCCACTCTATTGCGTTCTTGCCGTTATCGTCGGTATCATTGCAGTGGCTCACATCAAGACGTTTTATTATATACGCGACAAATACCGGGATCTGCGTATTCCTGCTCAGATAAAGCCGATTACAGGCGCCCTCATAATAGGTATAATCGGTATTTTCTTCCCTCAGGTTATGGGTGATGGCTACGAATTCATGGAGCAGGTACTCTATGGTGACGGTATGGCCAAGGTCATGCTTGCGCTCATCTTTCTGAAGATTTTTGCAACGGCTATCACTCTCGGTTCCGGTGGGGCCGGTGGTGTCTTTGCTCCTGCACTGTTTATAGGCAGCATGATAGGCGGCACTTTCGGCTCTGTCGTTCACAGATTTTTTCCAACCATGACTGCCGATTCCGGCGCATATGCCTCAGTGGGTATTGGTGCATTTCTGGCTGCTTCGACACACGCACCGATGACAGCCATCTTCCTGCTTTTCGAGATGACTGGAAACTACAGGATTATTGTACCGGCCATGCTTGCCTCTATTATCGGCACCGTCGTAGCCAAAAAACTCAATGAAGACTCTATTGACACCGTTGACTTCAGCCGTGAAGGTATCAACATTCATGAAGGCCGTGAAGTAGCCATCATGAAATCGTTGAAAGTTGGCTCCGCAATTACCGAGGATGTTGATTTTATCAGCGAACGGGCCAACATCAACCAGTTGCTCGAAATATTCAGCCAGACCAAGGGTGGTTTCTATTTCCCGGTAGTAGATGACAGCGGCAAGATGACCGGCATCGTCTCTATGACCGACGTCAAAAACATCATTCACCGCGACACCAGTGAACGTGTCGCCCAGTTTGTCGGCTCAATCTGTCACCGGGACGTGATCACCCTGACCCCGGATGATACGCTCTATACGGCCATGCAACTCTTTGACATTAAAGGTATCGAAGAGATACCCGTGGTCGAGACGCTTGAAAACAGATGGGTGGTCGGTATGCTCAAGCGCCGTAATGTCATTGCAGCCTACAACCGTCAGGTTCTGAAAAAAGGTATCAGTGAAAAGGTTGGCTCCATACGCGTTGTGGGTGACTAAAAGAACTTGCCACAGTCTGCATCTTTCGGATTGAACCAGTAAGCCGCTATGCCTTACGCTCACGGGTATCCAACAGATCTCTGAGCAATTGAGCCAGTTGACGTTTCACCAGTGGTTTGTGAACATACGCTTGTATTCCAATCTTATGGGCTACTTCTTCTGTTACAACAGCGCTGTAGCCGGTGCATAAGATTATCGGCAAATCAGGCCGAATTCTCAATATCTGCTTCGCAAGATTGATACCACTCAACTCCGGCATTGTCTGGTCAGTGAGCATCAGATCAAAAACATCAGGATCTTTTTCAAAAGCAGCCAGAGCCTCGACACTTCTCGCAAATGATGTCACCCTGTACCCCATCCTCTCCATCATTGTCTTTCCCATTTCCAGCAGAATTTTCTCATCATCAACAAAAAGAATATGTTCATTCCCTTTCTGGAGAAGCTGGTTATCTGCAGGCTGATCCGCATGAGGTGCAACAGTAACCGGAAAAAATACCCGAAAAACTGTTCCCTTACCCGAATCACTTTCACAGGAGATCCAACCACCGCATTTACTGACTATTCCGTGCACAATGGCCAGCCCCATTCCTGTGCCTTCTCCCACCTCCTTAGTAGTGAAATACGGTTCAAATATACGTCCCACTATCCCGGCATCTATTCCTGGGCCGTCATCTGCTACCTTCAATTCAACAAAACGGCCCTCAGCTTCCGGCAGATCAGCCATTTCGCCTCTGACCATATTCCTGTTAGACAATGTCACCGTGATCTTACCGCCGGTTCTCTTCAAAGCATGATACGCATTGGTACAGAGATTCATCAGAACCTGGTGTAACTGTGTCGGATCAATTGTAATTATTTCACAATTCGGGTCGATATATTCAGCCAGCTCAATGGTCGTCGGGATTGTGGATCTAAGAAGTTTTAACCCTTCTTTGATCCCGCTTGCAGGTTGGATAGCCACAGGTTTCTCCTCTGCTCTCCTGCTGAAAGCAAGAATCTGCTGAACAAGATCTCTGGCGCGATAAGCTGCCTGCAACACGTTACCAATTTCCTGCGAGGCAGTTGCCTGAATTACCGGATCATCCTGCATAATTTCACTATACCCCACAATCACACTGAGAATATTGTTGAAATCATGGGCAATACCTCCTGCCAGAGTACCGATAGCTTCCATCTTCTGAGCCTGATGCAGCCTCTTCTCAAGCGACTCGTGCTCAAGTTGTGCCTGTTTGGCCTCAGTAATATTTCTGGAAATACCTATCATCCCTACAGCTTTGCCATCAGGCCCCAGCAAAGGACACTTATTCGACAACCAGTAGGAATCACCGTAGGCGGATTCTATCCGCTCTTCATTGATTTGCGCCTTACCCGATTGAAGAACCGTTTGGTCAACCTCTACAATTCTGGCAGCGGACTTTGCCGGAAAAAGATCAGCATCACATTTCCCGATCACCTCCTGCTCTTCTTTCCCAATGGCCTGTAACGCAGCGCTATTGGCAAGCAGATAACGTCCCTCCAGATCTTTTACAAAAATCGCGTCCGTAGTTACTTCAACAAGGGTTCGGACAAGTGTACTGGTTTCATCGAGTCTGCGTTCTGTCTCCCGACGTTCAGTAACTTCAAACAGCACTCCATCAACCCAGACAGATTGCCCTTCATCTTCCTGAATTACAATCCCATACTCATGTACAATACGAAAGTTGTCGCCCTCACCAGCTATTCGATACTCAAGCTCATAACTAACTGTATCCCTGCGGCTTTTATCTATTGCCTGCTGAGCATGGATACGATCATCAGGATGGATGAGATCACTATATCTGATGGTACCATTCATGAATTCCGAATCTATGTGACCGGTCAAGCCCTTGATACTTGGACTAATAAACTCCATACGATCACGTAATACATTATAGCGATAGACAGTGCCGGGTATGTTCACCACCAGGCGCCTGTAGCGCTCTTCACTTTTTTTCAGCGCTTTTTCAGCCTCTTGACGTCTTTGAATGTCATATTCCAGATTCTGACGCATCTCATTAAAAGCTGTTTCCACCTCATCAATCTCATCGTACGACCTCTTTCCCTCTGCAGCCGGCGAACGCCCCAGATTCATTTCCATGCTCAAAGTATCAAGCCGTAATGCTTTAGCAAAATCGGCCATTTTACCGAGATGCCGCCCGACCATTTTATAAAAGAGAATGAAAATAAATGTGGAAACAAGAAAGGTCTTGGCTGCCTGAGTCGTGAGAATGAAGAGAAGACGTGTGGTGAGCCGTTTGTACACTCCACCAAGGCTGGCTTCCACAACAAGTTTACCCAGCTCGAACTGTCTCGATCCATCATTGTACAGCAATGGTGTTTCCCGCATAATCTTGTATTTATTTACGGTCGCTCCAACAGCCAGCAGTAGCCGCGACTCATCATAAACAGCCAGATACTCAATATCCTGAATTCTGTGCATTCCCTCTAAATGTGTTTTTATAAGAGCTGTATCAAAGCTCCACAAACTTGAGGCAACAGCATCCACGTGACTTGTTGAGATTTGATCGAGGTCTTTCAGCAAGCCTGAGATATCACGCCGATATTCAATATACAGCTGCATTGCAGTACTGAGCAGAGTGATGAACGAGCTAAAAAGCACAATCGCAATAATCATCCGCCAGGCCAGTACATTTTTTTTCTTGCGGAGTCCAGGTTGCGGGCTTTTCAGGTTATCGTTTTTCACGCTATATCCTTATGGTCATAAAATGGTCCAGCGGTCATTATTTTCAACCTATGTAATTCATCAAAGATGGGTCTTTCAGTACCTGACCAGGACCACAGCGTCCACCTGAAGCGCATCGAGCATCCACAAGACACGTTCAGGATTTCTCATCTCTATGTCAGGAATTACGCCTCTCTCAATATCATATCTGAACACACCTCTTTTCCAGCAGTAATGGTGAGGTATCAGGTGTATACACAGCAACCTGCCTCGACCGTCATGTTTGCCGTAACCACTGTCACATACAGCAGAATTAGACAAAGACCCTCACACCTCACCTGATCAAGCTGAAATTTAGGGCTCATCAGAAAATCTTATATCTTTTTTATGACTTCACAGTCTCTCACAACTGTAAGTGGAATCGTCTTGAATAGTTTGCTCACACGTCCATTGTATGTCGTAATAGACAGACAATTCAATATTAACTCAGG
>JBFHGS010000083.1:0-18024 GCA_041582995.1 Desulfopila sp.
AGACCGTCATTTCCATTGGGTTGTTGTCGTAATTCGCTGTGCACGATGGTGTAGGGAGAGGTCCGTTCGACAAGGAAAAGATCGGTATTGGTGGTGCCGTCGACCACACCTCTGGCGATTCCCTCAACAGCGTTGATACGTATCAGTCCTGTTTGTTCCGGGTCCATTGAATAGGTAACGCCGCTTACCTCGGCATCCACCATGACCAGGCAGCCGACGCACATTTCGATATCTTCATGTCGAAAGCCACGCTTTCGTCGATAACTGATAGCCCTGGCCCCGTACTTGCTGGCGATTACCTGTTTGTATGCGTTTGTAAGCGAATTCAAATCGATATCGAGGAGGGTGCGGTACAATCCGGCAAAGGAGACGCCGGCAGTATCTTCACCGAGACCGCTTGACCGCAGAGCTACCAGGCAGCCGGTAGTAGTTGCCTGTTCAAGACGAGCGTAATGAACATGCAGGAGTTCTTCCAGATCGGCGGGGAGTGCACTGGACATCACGATGTTCTGGAGTTCTTCGCATGTTGTGTAAAGTTTTTCAATATCATCAGGATCGAGTGTCTGGAGGCGTCGGTTAATTTCATCAAGGTGGGCGCGTATAAGAAAGCGCCGGGTCGCTGAAGCTGTCACCACAAAACCCTCAGGTATCCTGATACCCGGGATTGTACCAAGTTCCCCGAGGTTGGCCATCTTTTCACCGACCTGAGAGGTATCATGTCTGCATACTTCTGACAGAGGTAAAATGAGATCGCCATCTCTGAATTGTGGTCTGCGTTCGATGATTTCGTTTAATCGATCACTGATCTTTTCAAAGATCCGCTCGAGTTCTGAATATTTTCCTCCGGATAGTTCCCGGAGATGACGAATCATTTTGAAAACATTGACAAGTATAGCGCTGATTTTGGAGCGGATGATGGCCATCCGGTAGCTTTCGTCGCCATAATAGATTTTTTCCAATTCTGCCATAGCCTGCAAAGCATTGTTGTTTGCCGTCAGCAGGCTGCGGAAGCTGTTGTACTTCCCTTTAAAATCAGCGCGAAGCTCTTCATGACTCCGTTTGGGCGGAGGAGTCGGCAGCAGCATCTCCTTTAAGGTTGCAAAAAATTTGTGCATACACGTACCAGCTTCAACGTTGGGACGTGTCGGAGCGTAAAAACATCACGCTCCGACCGTCATGTTTGTCTGCATTTCCTGAAAATTTGAATACATGATCAGGAAAATGTGGACTGGGAGAGCCGGAAATATGAACTGGTCAATGACCTATTTTCAGCCCCAAACCTTCAAAAAGGAACATAAGTCCGAAGCCATACCAGAGGGTATAGGCAACGTAAAATGCGAGGGCTGCTATAATAAGACCAATATTTTCCTGCCATTTCATCGCTTCAATACCGTAGTAATTATACGCCGGTTCCAGAGCTTTTTTCCTGATATCGGCAAACGGTTTTGCTTCAGCGAAGTTTTTCTGCTTCGTCAGTTCGGCACCGATGACCTTAAAGGCGTTCCACCAGTTAACCATTGCTTTCTGCTCATCATAACCATATTTTTCCTGTACCTGGGCTCCTTTATTATTAAACATCAAATCAGTGTCGACCAGGGTGTTTTTCAGTATTCGGCTCATATCACCACTAATTGCCAGCTGGGTACCGGATAGCTGAACTGCTACATCACTCGCTTGCAACAACGTGGCGGTCTCTGCAGCCTGGGTTTCATCAGCCATATTAATAGTAACCGCAATCATTTTTCCTGCATACTTCTCGCTGTCGGCCATTGAGGTCGGAATGAAATACGATGAGCCTTTGGATACCATATTAAAGAGGTTGTCCATGTAATCGAGGCCATTTACCTTACCGGGAAATACAGGGCTGAAAATAACAGCCAGAATACCCGCGAAGCCAACCAGCATCAGAATCCCTCTGGTTTTTAATTTATTCTGCATACTCATGGCGATGCTCCTCTGTTTGCATTGCTTTTATATTGCTAAAGAATATGTACAGTACCCACACGGTGAAGGAACCGATGACAAGAAAGAAGAGGACGTTGCCGACAGTGTTAAGTAACGCCCCGGTGGATTTGGAAATGGAAATGTAATTGAGGCTCTGCAGTTTTTCAGGCAGAGCAAAGAACCGATTGATGAAACCAGCGGTTACCGCCAGCGCGAAGAAGCCTCGGATCATAATGCCGGAAACTACTTTAGTAACCAGTGAACCGATCTGCACACCAATGAGAGAACCTATCAGCATGCCCATAGCCAGGGTGTAGAAGACAAAGCCGTAAATTGCATACTGACTGATAGCACTGTAACCAGCCGTGAAAACGATCTGGAAGATGTCTGTGCCGACCGTGGTCATGGAAGAGACGCCAAGTCCGTACACAAAGATAGGGAAGGTGAGAAATCCGCCACCAACGCCCATGATTGCAGCGGCCAGACCAACGATGAAACCGCTTAGGATGAGAAATATTGCGGAAATTTTGCGACCACCGGGAGTGACGCCTTCGTCAAAGGTAATCATCGGCGGCATATGGATAGATTGCAACCGTTCCCCCATCGGAGGAATATCTTCATCGCGATCGGATGTACGGGCATCACCCTGGTTTCCCTTTCTCATTCGGAGATAATCGGTCATGGCGTAGAATGAGAGGAAACCGAGGATAAACACATACACTGAGGTAATGAACAGATCACTCAAAACCGGGTTAAGGTCATACAGATATCTGTTCAGCATACCGCCAAGGGTCGAACCGGTGATGGAGCCGATGAGAAAGGTAACCGCAAGCGAGATGGAAATGTTACCCAGCTTTTTATGGAGAACACTACCCATAATGGCCTTGGCAAAAATATGAAAGAGGTCGGTACCGACAGCAAGAATACCTTTAACTCCGACGCTCATAAGAGCCGGAGCAATAATGAAACCGCCGCCTGCTCCGATGCAGCCGGTGATGAGACCGGCGCAGAGACCGACAAAGATAGAGGCGAAAAAGATGGTTGGAGTGTAGTGGGAAGGCATGTAGGCCGATTTACCTCCCAGAACATGAGGTAACCCTGAGCCATCTCCGGCTGCTATGGCGATGCCACCCATTATGACAGGCAGCAGCAGTAGAAAGAGGAGAGTAAGACGTTTACGGCTTTGCAGGATGTTTGTCGACATCTCCAGCTCCCATTGGGCCTGGGCCTGGGAGCCTTTGACCAACATCTGGTAAAACGCTTTTGCTGAGTTCATAGTGAAGTCCCTTTTAAATGTAAATAGTTGTTTTAACGTGCCGGGTTCAGCCGGGCATGGCCATATGTTTTTTTATCTGGGCCTGTTCGATCTTCTCCTGTTGCAAACGCTTCTTCTCGTAGGCCTGTTCGAGTTTATCGAGGAGAGATTCAATCTCGATGGGTTTCATCAGATAGTCAAAAGCCCCGAGTTTCATCCCGTCAATTCCTGATTCGACAGAGGCGTGACCTGTAAGGAGCACCACCTCGATCAGCGGCTTTCGTTTTCGAATTTCGCCTAAAGTTTCGATGCCGTCGATGCCGGGCATTTTGACATCAAGCAGCACCACGTCCGTATGGCTGCTTTCCAGAATTTCAAGGGCTTCCTGGCCGCTTGCAGCACCGCGTGCACTTAGCCCCCGCTTGAGCAGGATCCGTACCGTAAGGTCCCTGAATTCCTCCTCATCATCAACTACCAGTACACTGAATTCGTGCATCATTACTCCTCCTTGTGAGAGAAAATCTTACGAAGACTCATCGCTGGGGTCATATCTTTGATCCGAAACTGATGACCGGCAGGACGATGGTAAATACCGCGCCTCCGCTATTTTGGTTTTCAGCAGTTATTGTGCCACCTAGCTTTTGGATAATGTCGTAACTGATATAGAGACCGAGCCCTGTGCCTTTGCCCGGATCCTTGGTTGTGAAAAAAGGATCGAAAAGATGCTTAATATTCTCTGGCGGGATCCCCCGGCCGCTGTCGGCAAATTCCACCACCAGTTTGTTGTTTTTGCCAAACCTGGTATGGATCTGTATTTCACCATTCTGGCCGACGGCATCTATTGCGTTGTTAATAAGGTTGAGAAACACCTGCTGAAGCTGCGGTCCGTCGGTCATGGTTGCTGGTAGGTTTTCTGCAAGATTCCTGACGATATTGATATTGTTATAGCTAGCCTCACGGTCGACAAAAGAGATTGTCTCTTCAATCAGATCATTGATCTTGACGCTCTCCTGCTGTGTCGACATTTTGCGTGAAAAACCAAGAAGCCGGTGAGTAATGGTGCCTGCTCGTTGCACGTGATGCTTGATCTGTTCAACTGCGCGGTTATATTCTTCAAGGTTTTTGATCTGGGAGGGGTCTTCATCAGGTAGTAGTTCACCTATCCAACCCGCCTGGTTGGTGATCATCTGCAAAGGATTGTTTATCTCATGCGCGATTCCGGCGGCAAGCCGGCCAACTGTTGCCATTTTCTCAACTTGAGCAAACTGCTGATTCAGTGCTGCGTACTCTTTATCCGAGTGCTCGAAATTGCGGGAGAGTGATACGCTTGCAAAGGTCGCGGCACTCATGGAAATAATCGAAATTATAACGACAATGAGGATAATGCGGTCCCGAAGACGCAGGTAATACCCGAGGGAATCGTCTATGTTGGCTTTCAGAACGAGCAGCCAGTGGCCTTTGTCTATCCAGCGGGTAGCGTAGATATTGTCTTCGGTGACAAGAGAAGAGGAGATGTTGTCAAAGGAAATGAGTTCTTTTTCAGTGGCGGAAAGCTCGGGTCTGTTCAGAAGTCCTGGAGTTTGCAATACACCTGCCCTGTTAACGATGAAAGCATCTCCATTTGGGCCAAGTTGGGCAGAGTGGAGCAGAGCGTTGAACATCGACGAGTTGATCGTTGCTCGTAATACATAGGTTTTCAACGGATCGGTGACGGCTACCACGAAGTGGGGAGTATCGCGATAACCTGTGAAAACATCACTCACATGTACGCCACTGATGAGCGTTTCCATGAACCAGGGAGCGTTGCTGTAGGTCTTTCCTTTGATTTTGTCACGATAGGGGCCGACGTATCCGTGCTGGTTACCCGATACATCAATAACTTGCAGGTCGACGATGTCTCCACCGCTATTCATGGCGAGAAAGAGCTTTTCAATGTTTTCAAGATTAAAGAGATAGTCCTGCGGATAGATCGAAACAAGGAGGCTCAGCAGGTTTATTTTGTCTTGCAGGAATTGTGAGATGACCTCTGTTCTGTGTTCGATAGTACTGGTGGTGAGTTCCTGAAGTTTGATGATATTGGTTTCTTCAACAGCGTCTTTCATTATCCAGGCAAAACTGACAATAGGAAGAATACTCAGGCAGAAGAAGGCGATAAGCAGCCTTCTGGTTATTGTCGTGTAGTATTGCTTTTTTCTTTCCATAGCGTTCTCTGTCTGAAAGGAAAATCTGCTGGTCTTTGTCTTAAATGGGTCGGAGAATAGAAGCGCTCTTCTGTTTTCCTGACAATTAAAGATACGCAACAGTTGTGCCACAGAGACGCAATATGTGAAAAACGTATTTATATGTCCATATTACAGCAGCTTACGGAGTGCACTGTCGTGGTGGTGATATGAAGAGAGGAAAAGATGCAGGAATGTCTACTGAGGGGAAGTCGGTAAGTTTTACACACTGTAAAGAGAACTGACAGGAACTGCTTCTGATGGAGATGGAGATGTGTTGCGAGGAAAATGCTACCGGGATGAGCACTACTTTTGAACGTATTCTGAGGCTGAATTAATTTTTTAGCTCCATCTCTGCCTGTTCTGTTATGGTACGCGGCATTTCTTTTTTTACCTGAACACCAAGTTCGGTCAGCTGCTGTGCCTGGGATATCAGGTTTCCGCGACCCTGGGTCAGTTTGTTCATGGCTCCTTGATAGGTCTGTTGGCAGGTGTCGAGCTGTTTGCCGATTTTATCCATGTCTTCAACAAAGCCACGGAACTTGTCGTAAAGTGTACCGGCTTTACGGGCGATTTCCTGCGAGTTGCGGCTCTGATGTTCATAACGCCAGATGTTTTCAATGGTGCGCAGGGTGGCAAGCAGAGTGGTTGGGGTGACGACCACGATTTTCTGACCGAAAGCATCGGTAAAGAGTTTATCATCATGGTTGAAGGCGGCCATAAAGGCCGCTTCGATGGGCATGAACATAAGTACAAAGTCAAGTGATCGTATGCCTTTCAGCTCTTCATACTTTTTTGTGCCAAGCGTCAGGATATGATTACGGATGGCGAGCACCAGATCGGCCATTGCTTTCTGTTGATCTGGCTCTTCTTCGCTGCTGCAGAAACGTTCCCAGGCAGAGAGGGAAACCTTGGAGTCGATTATGATATCTTTTCCTTCAGGCAGGTGAATGATCACATCAGGTTTAAACAGTTTGTTGCTGTCGTCACGAAAGCCGCGTTGTGTTTCGTACTCAAGGCCACGGCGCAATCCCGACTGTTCGAGAACCCTTTCAAGTACCAGTTCCCCCCAGTTGCCCTGAAGCTTTTTGTCCCCTTTGAGAGCTCGGGTCAGGTTAATAGCTTCTTCACCCATCTGGCGATTTAGTTCCTGCAACTGACTCAGCTCTTTTTTCAGTGAGGTGCGTTCACGGGTGTCATTCAAATAGGTTTGCTGGATCTCACTTTTGAGTGAATTCAACTGCAGATGCAAGGGTTGCAGAACGGCTTCCAGTCGTTCTTTCGACTGGCTGGTAAAGGTTCTGCTTTTATCGTCAAAAATTTCCTGCGCAAGAGAGCTGAACTGCAGACGCAGGTCTTCGCGTGCATCTTCGAGTAATGCCAGCTTTTCTGCTGAATTTCTGCGCTCTGTACGGATGAGTGTAACTAAACGGGCTTCGCGGACCTGGTAGCGCGTGTCAGCTGCTTCGAGGGCGGTAATTTTCGCGCGCGCGGCAGCGAGTTCATCGTGTGCTGCGGCAATCAGTTCATCAGCCTGTATTGTTTTCTTACGACCCGAAAAGATAGCGTAGATCAGCGCTGCCATGAGACATGCCAGGAAAGTGAGTTGAACTTGTGGAATGGCAAACGATTCTACACAGCGTCGGAGTATGATCTGCAATTGGTCTGGATCAATAATATTCATCTATATCAGTTGTGCGTAGAGCAGTAGTGATCTGAGTTGTGAATGAGAAGGGCACATTGCCGGATCGTTACGTTATCGCAGATGACAAAAGCAGTGATAATCGTCCGGTAACCCTGTTTTTATTAGATAACAGGAACATAAAGCGTGATCGATGGCAAGCAGGAAATAGCCGGCTAAAAGGACCGGCTCTACCCGGATGCATGGAGGTGCATCCGGGTAGAGCGATGTTTGCTGTCTTAGATCAGTTCAAAGAAGCGCGGAATAAAGAGCGATAACTGTGGAAAGAGAATCACGATGACCAGAGCGACAAGCATCGCCAGAACCATGGGCCATACAGCTTTAAATGTTTTCTCCAGCCTGATGTTGGCAAGCTGGGTAGTGACATAAAGATTGACAGCGACAGGTGGGGTGAACTGGCCAATAGCCAGATTCAGGGTCATAACCACACCGAACCACACGGGATCCCAGCCGAAGTGGTGCATGATTGGCAAGAATATCGGCAGGAAAATATAGAAGATTGAGATGGCGTCGATCAGCATTCCACCGATAAAAATGAGAAGCTGGATAATAATCAATACAACCCACTCATTACTGCTCACTCCCATAAGCATACCGGCCAGACTGTCGAGGATACCGACCGTTGAACCTGCCCAGGAAAAGAGCCCTGCAAAAGCCACGATAAGCATGACAATTGCGGATGCTTCACTCGCCTCTACCAGAATGGTGTATGCCATACGCAGTGTGAGGCTGCGGTATATAACAAAACCAAGTAGAAGACTGTAGAAAACAGCAACAACTGCAGCTTCTGTAGGGGTGAACATGCCACCATACAGACCACCGAGGATAATAACTGGTGCCAGCAACCCCCAGAAGGCATCGGTGAATGCTTTCAAAAGTGATTCGTTTGTCTCTGCACCTTCCTGTTCTGCTGAGCCATAGCCTTTTTTTCTGGCAATCCAGATTGCCGGTATGAGAAGGGACATTCCGGCCAGAAAGCCGGGTACTGCACCCGCGGCAAAAAGTGCCGGAACAGAAGTGTTAGTAATGGCTCCGTAAATAATAAGGGCGATACTCGGTGGCACGATAATTGCGGTGGAACCGGCTGCGGCAATGAGGGCGGCACTATACCCTCTGCCGTAGCCCTGAGCGTACATTGCCGGTATGAGAATTGCACCGATGGCCGCCGAGTCTGCAGGCCCTGAACCCGAAACGCCGCCGAAGAAAACACAGACAGCGATGGCAACAATAGCCAGGCCGCCACGACGTCTACCGACCAGCAGGTTGGCAAAATGGATAATTCTTTGGGAAATACCGCAACGTTCTAAAATAAAACCAGCAAGAATAAACAACGGAATTGCCAATAGAGGAAACTTGGCTATTCCTGAAAAGAAGTTGGGAGCAATGACAGGGGTGCCGAGATCGGCCAACCAGATGACCAGAAAGGTCGGTACCGCTATAGCTGTGGCAATCGGAGCGCCCAGAAGCAGCAGCAGAAAAAAACCGAGGAAAAGGAGTATTCCCATTAGCTTTTCCTCCGGTTTTCCTGAAGCGTAGCCTCGATAATCCGAATCACTATAAGGCCGCAACCTATGGGAATGCAGACTGTATAGATCCACTGGGGAATATTAAGTGACTCTGAAGTTATTTCAAGAAGACGCTCGTCGAGCAACTGTTTATATCCGAGATACCCAAGGCAGCTGAACAGCCCGATTCCAAGACCTGATATCAGCAAATTGAGCAACCGCTGCATGGTTTGCGGGAATTTATCCATGAAAAATAGCATGCGCAGATGCCGCTGTCTCCTGCAGGCTGCTGCAGTTCCAAACAGTGTCAGCCAAACCAGTGCATTAATTTCAAGCTCCTCAGTGAAGGCGAGTGGATATTGAAAAACATAGCGGGTAATAACATTGGCAAAGGCCAGACAGGCCATGCCGCAAAGAAGGGATGCGCCGAGTACCTCCTCGAGGTGCGCGGCGATCCAGCGAAGCTTTTGCAAGTCTATTCTCCTTACTTGGCAGTGGTGATGGCTGCTTCTGCTTTCTGTACCAGATCCTCACCAATGACTTTTGTCCATTTTTCATAGACAGCGGCAGTTTTGGCACGGAACTCTGCTCGTGCAGCCGCATCAAGTTCGGTGACTTCCATGCCATTTGAACGCAGGGTTTCGAGTGCGCTCAGATCTGGAGCAATAAGACCTTTACGGACAATAGCTCGCTGCTCGTTGGCAGCTTCAATTGCAGCCTGGCGAATGATTTCCTGATCTTCAGTGGTAAAGCTGGCCATTACCTTGCTGTTGACGGTGAGCATCAGTGGATCGATAACATAACGCCAGATTGTTGCATATTTGTGGAACTGCCAGATTTTGACCGGTATTTCAATTGCTACGACCGGGTTTTCCTGACCATCGACAACGCCCTGCTGGAAGGCCACCTGTGCATCACCCCAGTTCATATTGACAGGGTTTGCACCAAGTGCCTTCATGGTGTCTATAAAAATCGGGGTACCTACTACACGAACCTTGAGTCCTTCAAGGTCAGCTGGAGTGGTGATGGCGCGTTTAGAGTTGGTGATTTCCCGAAAACCATTTTCTCCCCAGGCGAGTACCGACACTCCTTTGTCTTCAAGCATTTTCTCGAGTTCTTTACCAACTTCACCCTGGGTGATGGTATCGAGTGCGTCATAATCCGGGAAGAAGAAGGGCAGGTTAAAGAGGTTGAGGGGCTTGATAGTTGTGGACCAGTTGATGGTTGATGCAAAGCAGAATTCTGCGACACCCTGGCGGTGAATGAGGAATTCGTTAGTCTGCTTTCCTGCCATAAGTGCTGAGGATGTATATACTTTGATGTTGATGCGACCGTCAGTTCGCTCTCTCACAAGCTCGGCGAATCTGGTTGCCCCTTCCCCCCACGGTAGTTTAGGACCTACAACAACACTCATCTTATATTCTTTTTTGTAGTTTGAACCTGCCAATATCAGTGTAGGAGAGATGAGTGCAAGCAGGGTGGCAGCCACAATAACGCATGATCGTTTGAACATAAAACCTCCGTGTGATGGAAAAGAATGGGTATTTTGTAGGACAACGCGGAAAAAAAATGCCGAATAATGAACATAGAGTAATTTGTTAGGGTGGTCAATATGTAATGTGAAATCAAATGTTAGCGCTATTGTCGTGTGCTACGATGTAGTGTTTTCGCTAGCGTGAGCTGCTTGACTTTGGCGCAAACTCCGGTAAAGTGTGGTAGTGAAATATTTGGGATATTTATGTAAAATATTGCCGGATATGACAGCATTTTTTGGCGCGTATTGGATTTGCGGCTTTTATAACAGTCCGCATTCGATACGCACACTATTCTCAGGGCGGGGTGAAATTCCCCACCGGCGGTGATCCATATTTTGAGAAAGCCCGCGAGCGCCTGCTACTTCGGTTGCAGGGACAGCAGATCTGGTGTAATTCCAGAGCCGACGGTTAAAGTCCGGAAGGGAGAGGATAGAGCCACAGGATACGCAAACACGTTATCCTGCTGGTATGGTCTGTGTATTCGCACGACTGTTCTTTGCCCCTGTATGCCCTGGTTCTGGTAAACATAAAGGAGAATTACCATGAATCAGTCTTTACTTTCACAATTTGGCGACTCTATTGAACGGGTTGAAAAAGCACTCAAAGCTCTTCAGGCCGGTGAAGGTGTGCTGGTTGTTGATGATGAGGATCGCGAAAATGAGGGCGATCTGATTTATTCTGCAGAGCATCTTACTACCGAACAGATGGCACTCATGATTCGTGAGTGCAGTGGTATTGTCTGCCTTTGCCTGACCGATGAAAAAATTCAGTCTCTCGGCCTGTCACCGATGGTGGTCAATAATAACAGTGCCAATCAGACCGCATTTACAATTTCTATCGAAGCCAAGCATGGCGTGACGACCGGTGTCTCTGCGGCTGACCGCGTGACCACAGTGAAAGCCGCGGCATCTCCTGATGCCAAACCTGAAGATCTCTGTCATCCCGGTCATGTCTTTCCGCTGCGAGCCCAGCCGGAAGGTGTGCTTGCCCGTCGCGGACATACGGAAGGGACTGTCGACCTGATGAAACTCGCCGGTCTGCAGCCTGCAGGTATTTTGTGTGAATTGACAAACCCGGACGGCACTATGTCGCGTCTTCCCGAGATCGTGAATTTCGCCAATAAGCATCAGATGGTGGTACTGACTATTGAGGATATTGTGCATTATAGGGAGGAAGTTGCTCTTGCGGCATAGCTGAAAATTTCCCGTCCGAAAACTGTCGATTTGAGAGATATTGATCAGGCAGCGCAGACTTCGAAGTTGTGATTTTTCGGGTGGGACCGAACGAAATAGAAAAGCCTGCTGCAGGAAGATAGGCAGCAGGCTTTTTTGTTGTATCTATGCAACACAGCTTATCAACCCGGAGGCCAGCCCATCGGTCGTCCGCCGAGCACATGCATGTGCAGGTGAAACACAACCTGCCCCGCATCAGCACCGTTGTTTATTATTGTCCGATACCCTTCTTCAATACCATTCTCTTCGGCAACCTGAGCCGAAACCCGCATCATCTTGCCGATAAGCTTATCGTCGTGATCTACGAGATCAGAGAGGTTTACGATATGTTTTTTCGGAATTATCAGAAAATGTTTAGGCGCTGCCGGGGAAATGTCCCAGAAGGCGACTACGTCATCATCTTCATAGATTTTTTCGGCCGGGATTTTACCGGCAACTATTTTGCAAAACAGGCAGTCATTCATGGCTGCTCCTCCTGTTGGCTGTGAGCGAGAGGTTGTGTTAGTGAATTGTCTGGAGCGAATCTCCTGATTCTACGCCTGGTATGTTTACCCGCATTGTAGACTATGATCAAGGTCTTACGTAAATTGGCCGCAACTGAATCAACCAGTGAGCCAAAGAGGATACGGCCTACGCCGCTTGTTTCCTGAGCTCCGATTACCACAATATCAGCTTCTCTTGCAGCCTCTTCGATCATATCGAGCCGTGAATCGGTGGGGATAGCCATTATAGTTATATTGTATTGATACCCCAGCAATTTCCCCTGTTGTTGCAGCCACTCTTCTATCTGACGTTCCGCAGCTATAATTTCTTTAGCTCCAGCTTCAGAGGGCATCATATAGAGCAGGCTCAGTTTATGTTCACCAACAGAATTGAGTGCAGCGATAATCTCATACATGTCGGGGAGTGCATCAATATCGGTCAGCGGGATCAGAATTCTTTCGGTATGTAATTCACCATAAAAACGAGCTACAGCTATCGGACAGTGAACATTGTCCGCAATAGCTTCCAGAAGAGTCCGGAAGCTATCGGTTTCTCCTTTGAGCGGTTGGGCAAGAACTACGGCGCGTGCATCGTTGTATGCAACTGCAGCAATAAGTCCGGCGGTAATATCCGGGCCGGGTACGATTTCGGTGGCCAGGGTATAGCCCATGCTGTTCACTTCGGCCTGTTCTTCACGGAATAGATTGTCGGGTGTATCGGCGTCTGATGGTGTGATATGAACAGCCATCGGAAATGCGCCATAATACGAGGCAAGGATGGTTGCTGTACGGGCAAGACCGCGTGTGGTGAGAGGATCAATTGCGTGGAATACCACGAATCCGCGTGGGGATTCAGGTGGCTCAAGTTTCTGCCAGGTCCAGGGGATTATCCGGAAGGTATCCTGAAGTGAGCAGAGAGAATCACCAGTTTCGTCCTGTGTATTTGTCCGGCTTTTCGGGCCGGCCTGAGGTGAGATGCCTACCTCCCCGGCTTTGGTCAGAGCATATCTTGCACTGACAGGGCCTAACAGTTCTGAGATAAATACTCCGGTCAGGACGACAGGTGTAATGACGACGGTGTATGGAGCAAGTGTCTCATCTGAGGAAAGCAGGAATATGAGACCGATTGCCACCCCCGCCTGCGGCATCATGGCAAGTCCCAGATAGCGTCCCACCTGTCGTGGCGACCCGGCAATTCTGGCACCCAGGTTTACGCCTGATATCTTGCCGGTGACGGTGGATAGAAAATAAATGATGCCGAGGACACCGGCCGTACGCAATGCTTCGATATCAAGATGACTGCCTGCCAGAGTGAAAAACAGTACATAAATCGGTGGTTCGAATTTGTTGAGGGCTCTGAAAACGCGGACATCCCGCTCAGCCTTGTTGACAAGAGAAAAACCTGCAGCCATTCCGGCCAGCAGCGGTGAAAGATGCAGGTAGAGCGCTATTTCTCCGCAGAGTAACAGAATGGCAAGGCCTGCAGTCATGAGCTCTCCCTGTTCTTCAAGTTTTCCAAGCATCAGGATGAGTGTTGTACCTGTGAGGATTCCGAGGAGCAATGAGCCGATTATCTCCATCAGGCTTGCTCCGATCGAGATCAGTATAGGAGCTCCCGAATGGCCTAGTACCTGGTGAGCAATGGATACTACCAACCCGAAAATCATTATCGCCAGTCCGTCGTCAATTGCGACGATCGCCATAAGCGTTGATGTCAGCGGGCCTTTGGCTCTCAATTCTCGGATAACCAGCAGAGTGGCTGCGGGAGCTGTCGCAACCCCGATGGAGCCAAGCAACAGGCAGAGTATCAGATAGTCGCGTAGACTCCAGCCGGGTACTATGAAATTAGTGAGATGAATCGACACAAAGATGACTGTGCTGACCACGAAGAAGGCACCAAGTGCTTCGAACAGACCTATCCACTTCAGACTTTTTGTGTGTTTTTTCAGAGTATGTAATTCGATGTGTTCGCCTATGCCGAAAGCGATAAGCATGAGCGCAATCTGAGTGAAGTGGGTGAGGTTGTGACCAATGGTTTGCTGGGTAATAATGCCGAATCCTGTCGGGCCAAGCAGCAGGCCTGCGAGGATATAACCTGTAACAGAGGGCAGATGAAATCGCTGAGTGATTTTGCTTGCTGCAAGTCCTGCAGCGAGAAGTATGGCTATACCGAGTGTGACCATGGGCAGTGTCCGAAATGTCTCCAGCTCGTTATCAGGCGTACCGGCCTGTTATTTTATCAGAGTTTAAGTGTATGAAACCATATTGGATATACTACAAGTATATGGTGGAATACCGGGTTGTGTCAAACAGATGGGTATATGAATGATGCCGGAGATAATTGCAGTTTCTCCGGCATCATGTTGGTGGAAGAGTATTGTCTTATTTGGTGTAGGCAAATGTCAGTTCATCGTCCTTGAGACCGACACTTGCTTCTCCACCGCGGTTGAGCTCACCAAAGAGTATCTCTTCAGTTAACACGTCGCCGATTTTATTCATAATAAGACGTCGGAGCGGCCGTGCACCGAAGTCAGGGTCGTAGCCTTTCTTCGCCAGCCAGCTGCGCGCTTCAGGGCTCAGTTTGATGCTGACTTTTTTCTCAGCCAGCTGGCCTGCAAGTTCAGCCATCAGCTTATCGACAACCTTCTCTACTGTTTCTTCTTTAAGCTTAGAGAAAGAGACTATGGCATCAAGTCTGTTTCGGAACTCAGGAGCAAAAAGTTTGTTAATAACAACAGTATCTTTACCTTTCTCATTGGTAACAAAACCGATTGACTTGGTCGTCATTTCACGGGCACCGGCATTCGTAGTCATAATGATAATGACATTGCGGAAGTCTGCCTTTCTGCCGGAGTTGTCTGTAAGGGTCGAGTGATCCATGACCTGCAGCAGGATGGAGAAAATATCAGGATGCGCCTTTTCGATCTCATCAAGCAGCAACACTGAGTATGGATGTTTGCGGATTGCTTCGGTCAGCAGACCACCCTGGTCGAATCCGACATATCCAGGAGGTGAACCGATCAGCCTGGCGACAGCATGTTTCTCCATGTACTCACTCATGTCAAATCGTTCGAAATGGATGTTGAGAACCTGGGCCAGCTGCCTGGCAACCTCAGTTTTACCCACACCTGTCGGGCCGGCAAAAAGGAAGCTTCCGGTCGGCGAATCGGGATTGCCAAGACCTGCACGGGAACGCTTGACGGCGGACACCACTGCTTTGATGGCTTCGTCCTGGCCGAAAATGACTTCCTGAAGCTGTGGTGCCAGTTCCTTCAGTGAACTTACATCAGAGCTGTTACCAGTTTTGGCTGGAATTCTGGCGATACGGGAGACAACTTTCTCCACATCGTTCAGTTTCACCATGGAGTTCTGCCTGCCTTCAAGCCTGAACATGGATCCAACTTCATCCATGATGTCAATCGCTTTGTCCGGAAGAAAACGTTCATTGATATACCGTTTACTGAGTTCAGCCATAGCTTTGATTGAATTCTTGGAGTACCTGATCTGGTGGTGCTCTTCGTATTTTGTCTGCAAGCCTCTCAGAATCAAAACGGTGTCTTCAACTGATGGTTCTTCAATATCAATCTTCTGGAAGCGCCGCGACAGTGCCCGGTCTTTTTCGATCTGGTTCTTATACTCTTCATAGGTCGTAGAGCCTATGCAGCGCAGAATACCCGCCTGCAGCGCTGGTTTTAACAGGTTCGAAGCGTCCATGGAACCACCTGAGGTGGCGCCTGCACCAACAATGGTGTGCATTTCGTCGATAAAGAGAATGGCATTTTTTTTGTTCTCAATGGCAGAAACAACGCTTTTGAGTCGTTTCTCAAAGTCACCGCGATATTTGGTCCCGGCTACGAGTGTTCCCATGTCGAGTAGATGTATTTCCACATCCTGCAGAAGATCCGGTACTGTGGACTTTTCGTTATGTTGACGAGCCACCTGATCTTCGTGAATACGCAGAGCAAGGCCCTCGGCCATTGCTGTTTTACCGACACCGGGTTCACCAACCAGCAAAGGGTTGTTTTTCTTTCTGCGGCAAAGGACCTGCATGATCCTGCTGATTTCCTGATCCCGCCCGATCAGCGGATCAAGTTTGCCTTCTGCAGCGTAGCGGGCAAGGTTGATAGTATATTCTTTAAGGGCTTTATCCTCTTTGATGTTGTCTTTCGAATCGGGCCCTTCAGAGGGAGGACTGGGCAGTGGTTCCTGCTGCAGTCCATCAGGTATTTCATGGGCAATGAAATTGACGACAGCCATTCGGCCAACACCCACAGAACTGAGAAAAAAGACTGCATGGGATTCAGCCTCGGAGAAAATGGAAACCAGGACATCGCTGCTGTCCACTTCCTTTTTGCCGCAACTCTGCACATGAGCTACTGCCCTTTGCAGCACGCGGTTGAAGGCCAGAGTCTGTGTCGGCTCCTGATGGCTTGGCTGGGAGAGCGTGGGGATATCTCCGAGAAAAAATTTCTCAAGACGCTCTTTGAGTATTTCAATTGAGCCGCCACACTCGTTGATAATGTAACTGGCCAAGTCATCGTTTAAGAGGCCATAGAGCAGGTGCTCAACTGTTACATATTCGTGATTGTGATTCTTTGCTTCTCGTATTGCTCGAATCAATGATTTTTCAAGTGTCTTGCTCAGCATAATATTCTTCTCTATCCTGTGGTTGCCGCCCCGGCGGCGCTAGGCTTTTTCCATAGAGCAGCGCAGGGGGAACTCGTTTTTCCGAGCTAGTTCGTGAACTAGGGCTATTTTCGTCTCACAGATTTCCCGGGTATAGATGCCCGCTACCCCGATTCCTTTCTCATGCACATTAAGCATTATTTGCGTTGCTTCCTGCGGTGACTTGTGAAAAATATTCTCGAGGATAGTTACTACAAATTCCATCGAGGTGTAATCATCGTTATGCAGAAGTGCTTTGTAGAGGGGTGGTTCCTGTACTTCAATCCAATCCTTCGTTGCCACCGAACTCTGATGGTCGTCTTTTCTCTCAGGCATAGTTGACGGTTTGTGTTATGGTAGAAATTTTCGATTGTTACTCAATGGTTCCTGACATGTCTCCAGTTAAGATAAGTCTTAACTGGACATTTTCAATGCGTAAAAAAACCACTAGTGGTAAGGGCTTCAGGTGATACTGAAAAGTCCCTCTGTATGTTGGGATAGACCGATTCAATGTTTTTGCCGCCTTTTCAGCATGGAAAGAAACAACTCTTCCAGCACTATGTGTTGTGGCAGGGGCGAACCTTTTAATCGAAATTCAGCTTCTAAAAGCAGTTTAAGCCATTTTTTCAACTCATTACAGGAAAATTCACTGGCTTTGCTGAAACTCATGAAAAGTGCGTACGGATGTCCTGCCAGCATGTCACTCCATTCGCCTTTTGCTTTCAGAGCTGAGAGGTATGCGCCCTGGAACTGCTGGGCGTTCATGCCGTTATGCCATGGCGGAGAAGGTTGCAGCTGGATAGAACGGAATATAAGCATCTTGCGCAGATAGTTTCGCATGGTGGCGAGTATGGCGAGAGCGTGGGTGCCGTTTTCCTGCAACCGGTTCAGTATGGTCAGAGTCCTGCCTGTCTGGTTTTTGCCGAAGGCATCAGTGAGTTCGTAGAGAGCATCTTCGCGGCTGCGGCCTACCATTTTTTCCAGGTCAGTGCAGGTGATCTGCGGGCGATCGCCGACATAAAGCGCCAGCTTTTCGATTTCGGTTACCACCGCAACAGGATGAAAACCGACCCTGTCAAAAAAAAGTTCAAGTGCTCGGGGCTCAATCTTTTTCCCCAGATCAGCCAGTGTTTTCTGCATCATCTCCAGCAAAACAGTCTTCTGCTCTTTCTGGGCTGCGGAACTGGATCCGGCGGCAACTGTGCAGTCGACCGCGATACCGTTCTTTTTTATAAAGGTGAAAAGCCGCTGTCGCTTATCGACAGTTTCTGCAGTGAGGATAAGGCAGTTCTGAGCGGGAATGCCGGAGGTGAAGGTGTCTATGTAACGGTCAGTGACATTAGTTGCTCCACCTTTTCCTATTCTGCCGGTTCCCACAGCCTGCACGAGTAATGTGTCGGCCCAGCTCAGATCACCTGTCGGTTTGCTACAGGAGAAGGTTTTTTCCCAATGTGACGCTGAGATTTCAGAGAATGGTGTCTGGCT
>JBFHGS010000084.1:0-17958 GCA_041582995.1 Desulfopila sp.
CATATTTCCAGCCCTTTTGTCACACTGACTTCGTTTCTCATTCAGTTACATAGCGTTGCTATGCTCCTTCATTCGTGCCTTGCTGTGTGCCGAAATTGCTAAGAAATATTACGACATCTTCATGTTTACAGAGCACTAGGCATTCAAACGTTGCCCATCGGGTATGAATGATGTCAGCTTGATGCTCTTCGTGATTGAATACTATCATGATACCGACTGACTCTGTTTGAATCAGTCGGTATCCAATTGAATCAACTCGTGCGTTCAGCATGAGCCGAGATGGGATCTGTAATGACTGTAGTCCTTATTTACTGCTGCAGCGATTCTTCATAAGCTTTATGGATCCAGATATCCCCTTCTTCCTCTGAAAGATCTGCTATCGTCTTGATCGTTCTACCGATATACTTGACCGAAAATGCGGCAACATATTGATCGGTATCCATCTGATGCTGACTACTGAGTTGGGAAAATATCTGTAGCTGTATTCTATTCATATTTCTTCCTAAGCTCCGGTATAAATTTATCCAAAGACCTCAGATTGTACAAAAGGCCTGTTCTCCGGTCAATACGTAGTGAGCAGGCATTTGTGCAAATCCTCTGTTTCAATATACCTGAGCCCACTCCCCCTTGAAAAATACGTTTAGTGTGGATAGGAGAAATAATACTCCGGATAAATGTGAGATAATTGGAATCGAGTCAGACCTGATAAACACTTCTTTTCAGTTTGTTTGCACGTATTGTACTACACCATCATCAGTTTTCCGGGTTCTTAGCAGTCCAGGCTTTATCGAGTTCTTCAGTATCTATATTCTGGTCGAGTCCCATCAACTCCTCGAGGTCCTGGTTATGTTTCTGATACATTGAGACATACTGATCTTCATCCTCTCGATGCATTCTGTATAGTTCGGGCATCATCTCTTCATCTTTTTTCCTGAAAAGACGTTTAAGCCTGTACGCTTCATACGGATCGAAACCAAGTAATTTAAGGGCATCCTGGCCAAGAGCCAATGCACTTCCGAAGGTTTCTCTCTGAATGACAGTAATACCGAGATCCATGAGCTGGTAGGCTGCAGAACGGTCTGAAGCATTGACGGCGATTTTGAGATGTGGGTAGTGTTTCTTCACCAACTCAACCAACTCAGACGCTTTATCTTTATCTCCTATCGTGATGATAAGAAGTTCGGATTCGGCAGCACCTGCAGCTTCAAGCAAGTCCAGGCGTGTAATATCACCGTAATACACTTCAAACCCGAATTTTCTCAGCACATCTACATTGGCAGCATCATGATCAAGGATGACCGGTTTAATGCCTGCCGAAATGAGGAAACGGCCAAGATCAGTTCCAAGACGGCCAAATCCTGCAAGAATGACCTTGTGTTCGCTCCGTTCAATCATATCAGTTTCACGCTGAGAATCTTCTTCAATCTGGCGACTTGAAATGAACCTCTCATGGACAAGAAAAAGCAGCGGGGCAAGAAACATGGAAATTGCAACAGCGGAAATAAGAGGTTCGATAGTCTCTGTCGGCAAAACACCATTGGCCTTCGAGAATTGGAATAAAACAAACGCGAACTCACCACCCTGGGCAAGGGCAATGGCTAAGAGTGAACGATCCTTTTTAGCCATTCCGAAGATAAGACCGATGGTTACAAGTACAAGCCACTTAATACCAAGAAGGCCGAATGTAAGACCCGCGATAAGGAGAATTTCTTCTCCAATCAGGGTGAAATTAAGGCTGGCACCGATTGAGATAAAAAATATTCCAAGAAGCAGGCCCTTAAAGGGTTCCAGATCACTTTCGAGCTCATGCCGGTACTCACTGTCCGCCAGGACAACACCGGCCAGAAAAGTACCAAGCGCTGGAGACAGACCGACTGCTGTCATTAAGAGTGATATACCAACCACGAGCGCAAGAGCTGCAGCGACAAAGATTTCCCTCACTTTGGTTGCTGCAATAGCTCTGAACATTGGTCTGCTGGCAAATTTCCCAAGAAAGAAGATAGAGAAAATAGCGAGTAGTGTGACCAGAATTCGCAGATATCCAGGCAATGAACCAATGTCAAATAGCGTTGAATCGTGACTTCCTTCACTATGCATGGCTACTGTTGCCAGTAGCGGTAAAACAGCAAGCATGGGGATGACCGCCAGATCCTGAAAAAGGAGTACTGAAAAGACAGATCTCCCCGCCGAAGTCTTCATCAGTCCCTTTTCCCGTAACGTTTGCAGGACTATCGCCGTGGACGAAAGGGAAAGAATAAGGCCGATTGCAACAGCCTGTTGCCAGGGCAGAAAGAAAAATGCAACCCCGCCAATCAGGAGGCTTGAGATCGCAACCTGCGCACCACCCATGCCCAATATCGGGGTGCGCATCTGCCAAAGAAGTGAGGGTTTGAGTTCAAGCCCGACCAGAAAGAGCATCATAACCACACCAAACTCGGTGAAATGCATTACTTCTTCGATATCACTTATGAGTGAGAGGCAGAAGGGGCCGATGATAATGCCTGCGATGAGGTATCCGAGTACTGATCCGAGACCGAGTTTTCTGGCAACGGGAACAGCAATAGCTGCTGCGGCAAGAAAAATAAAAAGCTGAAGGAGGAAATATTCCATTTATCGTCTCCGGATTACTGAATTCAGATCACTGTTGAGATAAAGGTCCTGCTGCACCTGCCGGATATCCAGTGTCCCGTCTCGCAGAGCGATGACAGCACGGCGGTACTCTTCTGCATAGGCGTTAATCTTATTGCTATGAAGTCCCCGGTGAATACCAAGAACTGCAAATGGCGGAAGCCAGATCATTTTGCAGAGTTTGGCTGTTGCCCGATAGGGTGAGGTGAGTTCCGCTATGGTGAATTCATTAAATCCGTCCGTGCGATAGGTACTGTCATCACCACCTGCTGTGAGGGCTTGAAGGAAGAGTTTCCCTTCAAGCCCCCTGGCCTTTGTACCGTAGGCCCAGCCATACTCGAGTACCAAATCCATCCACTCCTTTACAATCGCCGGCGTTGAATACCAGTAAAACGGATGCTGGAAAATAATGACACCGTGAGTCTCACACAGTTCCTGCTCTCTTTTGACATCAATGAGGAAATCAGGATAAGCAGCATAGAGATCATTAAACGTAACCTCTTCAAGATCTTCAACAGCAGCACGTAAAGCCTTGTTGATTTTTGATCGAGCCACAGCCGGATGCGCAAATTGTATAAGGACTTTTCTCATGTTCTTTTTTCTCTATTCTTGCTGATAGAAATAACTGTTCTATCCTCTGATATCGGATTACTAGACCTCCACAACCACCTTACCGATAGCCTGGCCACTGGTCAGACGGTCGTACGCCTTCCCAACTTCATTAAGCGCAAACTGCTTTTCATCAAGTAATGGCTTCAGGGCACCTGTATCCACAATCTCACTCAGTTTGGCAAGAATAGCACCGTGTTCTTCTCGCTTGTAGTTGTGCAACATAGGGATCAACATAAAAACAACATGCAACGATAATCCTTTAAAGTGAGCCGGTGTCAAATCCAACTCTAGCATAGACACCGTTGTGGCAACGTTCCCATTCAATGCAGCCGCTTCAAAGGAATTTGTCATATTAGCTCCGCCAACAGAATCGAAAATGAGTTCAAAACCTTTACCGTCAGTATACTTTTTCACATATTCCGAAACTTTTTCTGTCCGGTAGTTAATAGCCGTAGCACCATATTGCTCAATGATACCCATCTGCTTTCCACCGCTGCATGTTGCATATACATCAGCACCAAAGTGTTTGGCCAATTGCACGGCAACATGTCCAACACCGCCCGTACCGCCGTGAACCAGAACCTTCTGGCCCGCCTTAATATTTGCTCTTTGCAAACCTTCATAAGCGGTAATACCTACCAGTGGCAGCGCAGCAGCCTCGCGCATCGAAATGGATTTCGGTTTGTGGGCAATCAATTTGGCATCAGCCAGCATGCACTCTGCAAGTGCACCCTGCAAGTCGACAAGCCCTCCTGCACAGCCATAAACCTCATCGCCGGGGACAAAATCAGTTACACCTTCGCCAACAGTTTCTATGGTACCGGCAAAGTCCATACCAAGAACTGCGGGCAGATCAGGAGAAAGTGGCAGGTTTTCCTGTCCGAGCTGACGGATCATCGTATCGACCGTGTTCACACTCGTTGCCGCGACACGGACTACCACATGGCCATCCTTTACAGAAGGCCTGGGTAATTCTGCTGATTGAAATTCAGCATTTTCGCCATATTCGTTAAGTATCATTGCTTTCATGGGTATCTCCTCAGTTACTATTTGCTGGTTGTAAATTACACTACACAAAGTCTTTATCTACAGTCTTTTACGTATCGACAAAACATGAAGCACCGTCAACTTCTTTCATCGGAGTTGGCTTCCCTGCTCACTTTTTTAGGTTTATATTTGCGAACAGTTCTCAGCTCTCTTATCATTTTCAACACCATCCACACTATCCTCCTATCATTACGTCGTTTTTTCAGGACAATCATACCCCAGACCTGAGCTCTATTCTATTCTTCAATACCGCTTTTCCATCTCCCTACCATGGAGAATTCTGAAGCACGGCTTGACCTGTAACCGGATGATGGGCTATTGCATGGTCAACCTTTTTAATAAAAGAGTCTCTGCAGGATGGTAACATTCCTCGCATACTCTCAATGTTGTTACCGTGATCCCCCCAGTAGAGCATTTTAAAATCTTCGAGGTTCTCAAGCAGGTATTTCTCTTCTTCAAGAATCTGGAGAGGTGTTGCCTGAATGAACTCACCTGATTCAACCTGTTTCTTCAGCACAGTTTCCGGTTGAAGAGTCAACGCCATAGGAGCCAATTCTTCAGGCTGCAGGATGTTCAGCAGTTGTGTTGTTTCCACAATATGCTCTCTGGATCGCTCCTTGCCGCCTATCCCGAAAATTATTGAGACAAGCACTTCAATTCCGGCTGCTTTGGCATGTGCCATGCCCTCTTCTGCCTGCTCAGGAGTCAATCCTTTTTTAATTCGCTCTAACGTCACGGGATCGCCGGACTCAAGCCCGGTATACACCTTGGCCAATCCCGCTTCTTTCAACTGTTTCAGTTCCTCAACCGATTTACGCCTGAGATCATTCAACCCCGCATAAACAGATATCTTTTCGCATTCCGGAAAGGTAGAAGTAACTTTCTGTAAAACCTTTAATAGAAATTCTGTTTTCAGCGCCAGAACGTTACCATCAACAAGAAAAATTGATCTGATGTGGCGAATATATTTTCTCGAGTCTTCTATATCCTTGAAAATATCTTCAAGCGCTCGTATCCGGAATCGTTTCTCCCTGAACATATCACAGAACGTGCATTTGTTATGGGTACAACCAATAGTCGTCTGTATCAGAAAACTATCTGCCTCCATCCAGGGGCGATATACTTTACCTTCGTAATTCATAACTATCTCTCTATTGCTGTGCTTCTATTGTCTGGCTTTAGCCAGAACCACTTCGATAAGCTCTACAATCGTATTACATTTCCGTGGGTCAATTGCATCGGGATGCGGACGCGTAAACATTCCGATATCATTGTCAAAATACTTTCCAGATGCGGCAGTAAATTCATCCGACAGAGCCGCCCTGCAAAGTATTTCCGCCCCAATCCTGAGATCACTTCCGTTCACTCCGTAGGCGTGCTTCACCATCTTTGAACCAAGCATGGACTTTGGATTTACAGCAATTATTGCCGGGCCATCATCCCCTAAAGACAGTGCCAAATCACGAGACCACATGGTAAGGCCCAGTTTGCTCTGTGCGTACGCCGCCCCATCGGATGTCAACATACGATTTCCAATCAGCGCCTCCGGATCTACAGATGACTGGGCTGCTGAAGAGAGGTTAATCACTCGACTTGATGAATTCATCAGCGGTAAAAGTTTGCGGGTCAACAGATACGGCGCAATGGTATTCACGGCAAAGCGCACATCAAGCCCGGCATTGGTAATACGCTCAGGTGCAACAAAGATTCCGGCATTATTAATGAGAATATCCAGTTTTTCGTTTTGTTCAGCTACAGCCCTGGCAAGATCTTCCACGTCTTCCATACGCGACAGATCAGCCTGGTAACTCTCAAGTCGTCCGCTACCTCCCAAACCAGAGAGTACTTTTACAACGTTTTCGAGTTTTGATCGGTTACGCCCATGCAACAGGACATTATGATTCATTGAAACCAACATTTTTGCAGTTTCAAAGCCGATACCGTCTGTAGCTCCTGTAATTAATAGTGTTTTTTGCATTGCGTGGTCTCCTTATCCTGGACTCTCCGGTGGATCTATAATTTGTCGGAGAATTCGTATATATTTGTATTTCCTTTTATTGGATTTCCTGGACGTCCATCACCAGCTTGTTCCAGTTGCGCTGATTATCCATATCGTGTTCCAGACCTTTTTCATCTGCGATGGTGAAACGCTTGATAGCTGGAGTCTTGCTGGTTGCCTGATAGAGCCAGTATGCTTCTGCCTTAAGGGCTTCATCAATAGGCTTGTCGATAGATTCGTACACCATCTGTTTACAGGCATTAATGGATTCTGCCGGAAATTTGGCAATGCGCTTGGCCAGAGTATCTACGTATTCGCCGATTTCGTCTGGATCCAGTGCTTTATTGATCGTACCGTATGCTTCCGCCTCGTCAGCGTCAAAATCCCTGGCGCTGAGAATAATCTCCAGTGCGCGCCCCAGACCGACCTGCCGAGCCATTCGGGATGCCCCACCACCACACGGAAGAATACCCATACCAACTTCCATCTGCATACATTTGAATTTGCCACGAGCCGCAAAGCGCATATCGCAGGCAAGCGCAAATTCATGTCCGCCACCGCGTGCAAACCCTTCAATTTTCGCGATTGTCGCTTGTGGCAATTTGCTGATACGCTCAAGTACAACCTGCAGGTCCAGCAATTCTGCATCTTCACGGGAAACAGCTTCCGTTGACATATATTTGAGAAGATTCGTATCGTAGTGAGCAACCCAGATTTCAGGGTGTGCCGACTGGAAAATAACGACTTTTACTTCACGGTCTCGCTCGAGGTTCATAGCGAGTCCATTCAAGTCAGCAAGCATAGGCAGGCCTTGAACGTTTACCGGCGGGTAATCAAATGTTACCGTGAGCACTCCATCATTCTTCTCGGTTGTGAATGTTGTGAATCCTTCGTATTTCATCATATTCTCCTTGAGCGGTTCATTGTTTCAGTTCGAAGCAGATTGTGCGTTCCTGTTATAGTCTAATAGGCATCCCCCCTTGACTGACTCAAATATAAAGAGTAACCTTGTATTTTCAAGTAGGCAAAAATTATTGCCGTAGTATCAAAAAACATACTATTAAGGAAAATCAATGTCTCACAGCACGTATACATGTAACGCAGGGTGTCCAGTTGAGGGAACACTGGAGGTTATAGGAGGAAAATGGAAGGGAGTTATCCTCTATCATCTGCTGGAGAGGACCTACCGATTTGGCGAATTGAAGCAAATAATGCCGGGAATCACCCAGCATACTTTGACCAAACAACTCCGTGAATTGGAAAGTGCTGGAATTGTCAACCGTAAGGTATATGCGGAAGTACCGCCACGGGTGGAATACTCCCTTACTGAGCGTGGGAATAGCCTGAGGGATATCATTTTGATGATGCGTGACTGGGGTGTTGCAAATTTATCCTTTACTGAATAAAGCAACCTATTTCCCTTCCCCGCTGCAATGAAGTAAGCCGGAACTCAGTTGAGTATACCTGAAAGAAAACAACTACTTCAGACACCAACTTAAGCCACGAATATCAAAAACATTCCACATCCTCTTAAGCGTTCCTCTTAATCCCTACACAGTGAACCTGAGAATGGTTTGATGGGGTAACGCCAGTCTTTAGAGAACCGGTATCCTCTCTAATCCTGCCGGTTTTAATAATAACCCGACTCACGATTTAGTCATGTACCGGACGTGTACTTTTCTTTTTTGAGCCTTATTTTTTACTTATTTCTAATATAGCTTCATATAGAACGAAAGGACCGTAACATTGCAATGGCTCCTCATCCAAAAAACGTCTTTACAAACGGCGAGCTCTCATCTCTTTGGAGTGTTAAGTGAAAATTAGAAATGGCTTTTTTATATTGTCAATGGCTGTATTTCTTTCAAATTATTTTGTTATTGCAAAAGATTCTGCAGCAACGGAAACCGCATACTGGGTTGATGTGCATGGGGCCGGTTCCCAGAGAAGCGATCCCAAAACCGGAAACCCCGAAGAAAAAGAGTATGTAAACGGACATGGTCCCCAGGGTGATGCGGTACGAATATATAACATGGTACGCCCTGTCCGCTCATTTAGTGCGGCGGATCTCCCGTATTCAATAGTAGATACGCATCAGACAACCCGCTTTGACAACTCTACGGCTATAACTGATACAACCGTATTTTCAGGACAGGATGCAGATTATACACATCTGGAACCTTCGTATACAGATAATGGGGACGGTACAGTAAGCGATAACAATACAGGATTGATGTGGCAAAAAAATCCGGGCAAGAAAATGAACTGGGACGAAGCATTTCAAGCCGTTGAATCCGCGAAACTTGCCGGTTACGACGACTGGAGAATCCCAACGATAAAAGAACTGTATTCGCTTATTCAGTTTTCAGGCCGCGATGTTGCCCCGAATTCCATGAAAGAAAATATACCTTTTATCAATACTGATTATTTTGATTTTGTTTATGGCGATACTCGTGCGGGAGAGAGAATCATCGATTCCCAATATATGTCCTCCACAAAATATGTGTCAACAACAATGGCAGGAGATGAGACCGTATTCGGAGTGAACTTTGCCGACGGGAGGATTAAAGGTTACGGAATGATGTTGAGAGGAAAGCCTAAGGAATTTTTCGTAATTCTTGTCCGTGGAAATACTGAATACGGTATCAACAATTTCGTGGATAATGGCGACGGAACCATAAGCGATCTGGCAACCGGGCTTATGTGGATGCAAGATGACTATGGCCCCATGAACTGGGAGAATGCTTTGGCTACTTGTGAAAATCTTGACTATGCCGGGTATGATGACTGGAGATTACCCAATGCAAAAGAGTTGCAGAGCCTGGTAGACTATTCCCGTTCACCAGACACAACTGACAGTGCTGCAATTGATCCCGTTTTTTACACAAGTACCACTGTTGATGAGGCGGGCACTTACGATTATGGCTTCTACTGGTCCTCTACAACGCATGCTTCTGCATCGAAACAACAGGAAGGGACTGCAGCTGCATATGTTGCGTTCGGCAAATCATTAGGAAATATGTCGGCAATGGAAATGCCTGCCCCGAGAAACAGGGGTACAGGAATGCAGAGGCCGCTTCCGGAAAAGTGGTAGACAATTTCATCAGTGTCCGGTCAAACGAAATGTAATAGTATGTAACGCAGTGTTTTGTATAAATATACACCGGACGATTGATTTTTCTCGCTGATCATGAACTTCATGCCGTTGCCAATGCAACGCCGTTGTGTGGAATTTACCCGGTGAAGAGGTGTGAGACTGAAAGGATTATTCCAACAGTAAATGCCGTCATGAGCAGAGTGTACAGACCTGATAACAACCAGGATGTGTTACTGATTTTACCAAGAAAAATACCAAGGGTGAACAGGCAGAGAAAGCCTATGAAAATACCTGTGATAAAAGGTGAAACTGGTAAAAAATATCCTGCTTTCGCAAGAAAAAGGGGAGAAATTATCAATAGAGAGATGATCAAAGGGGAAAGACCGTTCACCAATGCAACGAGAAGAGGCAGGTACCTGCTGGCGTGGCCGTAATCACTCTTCTGAAGGTCTGTCAGTAGAGCCTGTTCGAGGTCCTTCAGTTCTTTTTCACGTTCTGCCTTTTCACTGAGGTAAGCGCTGGTAACACCACTCATAAACAAGGCAATAGCAGCTCCCATACACGCTCCCAGCGCAATTGACAGATCTTGCATATCGGTTGCGTAGAATCCGGCCAGCATTCCCAAAGTAGTCAATGCCCCGTCAAAACCATTCGTAACGAAATATCGCCGAAAAATATCCCTGGCCCGCTGAATATGCAGAAAAAAACGATCTTTATTCATCGATGGTCATTGCTCATGTCTGAAACGAACCATGTACCTCTACCTCATCAATACTGTGTATGGATGCCCCCAACTGCTCAATGGTGCTTTTTATAGCATCAAAATTGAGGTTGCTGCCTTCAATTATTACAATTGTGCTTTCCGTGACTTTATCAACTTCAATTACGGTTGTTGTTACACGGTAGTCGTCACCGAGTGCGGCAATGGCAATAGAGAAGTCAAGTGCATTAGGCTTGTGTGGCTTCAGAACATCAAGAGTGAGTTTTCGGGTTGTAGGCATAGGCTCTTTGTTTCACAGTGTTCAGTCTCTATTTAAGAGAGACTTGATTGCAATGAAGACGCTTCAGAAAAATATATTCATTGTGTCCATTACTTTTTCATACGGCAGGACACCTGAATTAATTTACTTATACCATTCTTTTGCTTCTATTCACTAATGTCCGAGAGTTTTTCATATGTTGGCATAACACCCTGAATACAAAATTATATTCATGAAAAAAATGGCCGTAATCGACGTATCGTCCCCCAAGCACAAAACAGCACCACTGTATCTTTCTGATTTTACTGATTTTACTTATTGTTTGTTCGGAGCCCGCACCTCATGCAAAGGCTTCTTAAAGACGAGCTATCACCAAAAGGCCACCTGCCAAAGCTGTAAAGACAGCCATTGGCTGGATTTCATTGCGTGTCAGATGACGAACTTCAGGTAATTTATATGCCATTACTGCCAGGAAACATACCGCAATCATCGGTAAAGCAGGTAGATACATATTAAATTCTCTGGCAGCAAGGATCGTAGCTATCAAGCCCACTCCAGCCACAGGAAAATACACTTTCCCAAACCGGTGTAAAATGTTGTCGTTCATACCGAATTTGGCAGCGGCAGCCGAAAGCATGACAATCATAATCCAGTCTGAGACACCGAAGACCGGTAGCAAGAGAGGCTGTCCGGCAAGAGGCAACTTGATCAGGATATAATCCACCAATGGTGGAGGCCCTGGTTGACCGCTGCCGTAGTAACCTACCAGGTTGCTGGTTAATTGCCGGCTAGGCCCTTGAAAAACGCTGAAGACATCAATGAGCGACATGACCAGGCATAAAGGGATGAGTTCCGCAGGTCGCTTCAGAGGTTCTGTCAACCAATGCCCTACGACGCAGGCAAAAAAAAGTAGATTTGCCGTATGAATTGCTCGAATCAGGTTACTCTGTACTCCAAGCAACGTCACAGTGCCATATCCACTGCCAAAAATCAGAACACATGTGGTGAGGAATAATAAGCGTTGCGGTAAGCGCTGCCTCAAGGAAGGTTCGATACGCAACTGGTAATGACGGGACAAGAAGGAGAGGCCTAGCAACATCGCCAGGATATAAAAATTAGCCATTGCCCCTGTCGCTTCAAGTGGAATCCACCGACCAGCCTGCAGCAGGAATAGACTCGACAGGATCCAAACCACATAAAATACAAAAAAACTTAAAACCCTCATAAACCACAACCTAAAATAGATAAGTGTTTCAATGAATTGCCAGACCAGAGGGATCGATGAAGAAAAAGCACGTGTCTCACCCTTCTTACTTTTCTGTACTATCAGAGCGAAAAAATGATGACGCATCGCGTGTCTGTCAACTTTCTAACAATGAAGCCGACCCGTTATCACTTGCCAACGCATCAAACATATCCCTGGATGAAAAGGAATCACACCTGCTGATACTGAAGCAATACGACCTGAAGCAGGTTCCAATACACATACCTTTCTGCGATAGATAACGCACGTTGGATTTGGTTCCCACTCTTGCCTGACCTTCTAAGTCATCCATAAATCAAACTTCTGAAAGCCTTTTTTATTCGATTGTTAGTGAGCTATACTTGCAGATAAAGAGTAATTTTAACTCTTTACCTGCAGTTATTCGGCATTTAGTCGCTTACGTTGAAACTTGAACTGACAGCAATTCTCTTCCACCCGTCCTTCTCAAAGAATCGAAATTCGTAGACACCTGCTTCTTTAGGAGCTTCAAACACAAGGGCGCCATTGGCCTTTCCTGTTGTATACACGTATTTGATATACTTTTTATCAGGGTCCTGTTTACGGTAAAGTCCTACCCAATCCTTAGCATGAGGCAGAGGTATTGCAAATGAAACCGATATGGTATCTCTCACGTTAAAGGATGAGCCATTCACTTTCAAAGACCTCTCTCCTTCTATAACCGTTATTGACACATCCGGCGCCAGCCTCTCCCACTTATCTTTACCAAAAAATCGAAACTGGTATTCTCCCGGTGCCTCTGCCTTGAACTTCAATTCACCTTTAGTCTGGCCTCTTGTGTATTGATAGGAGATGTATTTTTTAAGCTCGGAATCTTTAGCACAAATTGCAATCCAATCTTTAGCATGCGCTTTTTCTACGCCGAAGGATACTGATATGTCCTCTCCTTCGGCATAGGTATTTTTCTCAACTGAAAGATAACTTGGATTATGGACTACAAAAGAAACTGTGGCAACTTCAACATCAGCCGCTCCACTATCCCTGTCATGCATTCGAAAGTCGTAGTTCCCGGTTTTCACAGGAGCCGTGAAAGTAAGCGTGCCTTCTGTTTTTTTCTCAAGATAATGATAGGCCAAATATTTCTTCGTTGTAACCTTTTCATATATGTGGGGAACTTCTGACGGATACAAGCCAACCCAGGCTTTACTGGGGAAATCTTTTGATGCAGTAAAATGAACTGACACCTGCTCCCCTGGCAAGAACGCCTGTTTATCAAGAGTTAGTGATGAACCAGTTCCGGTACTTTCTGAACGCACTTTTGCATCAGTCTTCCCAGGTGGATGCGGCAAGCCTGGTTGAGTTGGCGGTACAATTTTTGCCACGCTTTTCTCCACCGTAGCTTCTGTTGATTTTCCGTCATTACTCTCAGATACCTTTAATGCCTTCGAAGCCTTCTCTTCTTTCGGAGCAGGTTCCTCAAGTATCGGATGAGGATAGGTTAGATCCTTATCTGAAAATTTCGGTGCGCCGGAACCAATTTTCTGCCATTCATAAACATATTTAGTTCCAAGTGATCCGACCTGAGTAGGGAAAGTCAAAACCAGAGCCATACGATTTTCGACTGCACCTGCTGACGGGGCAGTCGCCGAAACTTCACGGGAAATGGCAGCGTAGTCATTTTTAGAGTCAACTGTAAAATTGTTAATACCAGCTTTGTCTTTAAACGGGATGCTGTTCCTGGCATAGCCCGGCCGTATTGCGGCATGATCAAAACTCCCAAAGGTGGAGCCTCCGAAAGAAAAATAGGATAGATCTCTGCCAACAGCGGCAATGCTTACATTCAGGGTGACTTTTTCATCTGCATGAATGATGGTTGGCGGCTTGCTCCAGGTTGCCTGGATAGCGCAATATTCACCGTTTATCATATCAGGGTCATGCCAGGTGTCAGTCTTTCCTCGATATGTATCTTTTTTGTAAAAAGATCCCCTGCCATAGCTTGAATCTCGTCGGTAGGGTATTTTAAGATTACTGTTATTTTTTTCCCTGGCTTCAGCCGGATCATAATCAACAATTTCAACCATGATCCATGCATACTGTTCATCACTGGATTCCTCAGAGACGTCCTCAACTGCTTGAGCAGATTCTTCAGAGGGCAGACTCTCCTCGCTCTGCTCCAAAATCTCTTCTGTTACCTGAATATCAACAGATAGCATGGTTGATAGCGTTCGATTGAGCATCTGAAGCGCAGGATCATTTGATTCAATAACCGTGGTTACCTGCACATCCAGAGGATAAACAGCTTCTTTCGCCGGGAGTTCAATTTGCCATATTCCGTTATCCGGGCCCATCGTACCCGGAAGTGAAAACAGATACTCCTGATGAGTGTTCGGACTCTTGCCGAATACCGACTGAAGACTTGCTTTGAGCGATGAGAAATACATCTCCGGGTTCTGCTTTGAAGTGACAACGACTGAAGCGCCAACTTTTTCCTGCCCCTCTTTAAAATAGAGAGGATAGGGATCACATTCAACCTGATAAGCGATAGCCTTCAGCTCATGAAGCAAACTAATGACTTTTTGTATTTGCAGTCGACTTTCCTGTAATTTTTCCAGCGCCTGCGCGTCAGCTTCCTGAGCCTCGAGTAAACTCTTTTCTGCCAGTCGCTTGTCTTTAATGTTTGCCTTTGCTTCCCCGAGCACCATTTCAAGCAAACCGGATTCACCGTCATCCCAGTTGTTAAGGGCAGTTAAGGCACGCTTTGAATCAATACCTGCAACCAATAACTTCTGGTACAAAGCTGTCTTGGTCTCAGCCTTTTGCGAAATGGACCGCATTTCCAGTTCAGCCTCAGCCAGCTCCCCCTGTGCCCAGGCATCAACCGTTCGAGATGGTGCAAGAATAGTATGTTTGGTCAGTTCATAATTCTGAATCCTCTCCCAGACTGTATCGTCCTGCTCAATAGTGTCATGCCTGAGTACAGGCAGAGAGATATCCTTCCCCTGAGCTTTCAGCTCAAGCGCTCGTTGCTGCAGATAGGAAAAGTCATCAAGCAATATGGCTTTACCAATCATTTCTCTTGCTGCATTAGGCTCTACCCCGGCTTTTCTCAGTTGCAGCTCCCACTGGCTCAGATAGAGCTCAAGATTTTGACGATTGGCGTTGTCAATATTGTCATAGGCCGTCCAGGCATCAACAATCTTTTGCCCTCCTCCTCCCGCCAGAACCATATCAGCTCTTTCTAAGGCAGTGTCATCAGCCTTTACACCAGATTCTCTCTCCAGATACGGTTCACGAACCGAATGACCTTCTTCTTTTAATTGTCGAATCTTTAACTTAAGGATTGAAAGATCGTTTTTACCGGCAGCCTCCTCAACCAGAGCAACTGCATCCTTTTTAGACATTCCTCCCTTGCGGAACTGCATAGCAAAAGCATTGAGATATGCTTCCATATTACGTTGCTCGGCATAACTCTTCTTAGCTTTGGCATCCTTCAGGTCATCTATTTTTTCGCCTGTCTGCACTATTGCGCCAGCTGCACCCTGGGTGAAGGTCATATCTGCTACGCTTGCAGTTGCATATACAAGAGTTTTGGAAAGTGATGCTCTCCCTTCCATATAATCTTCTACAATTTTCGCCAGTTGTGCTGCATCATTAAGATCGTTGTATGTTTTAAATATCTTTGCTTTTGTTTCAAGTGGCTCTGGCTGATGTGTTCTCTTCTGTGCGGTTTCAAAAGCGCTGTCGAGTTTTTTCTTTGCAATTGCAGGTCGCTTTCGTGGATCAGCCATTTGGTCCAGATCGTTAGCCTTCCCCTTTGTTGTGTTTTTTCGAAATTCCCGGTTAGCGGCCTGTCCTTCCTGTATTTTGGTGACGGAGTCGAGGATTTCATCTTCTATTACCTGCTTCAATCCTGAACCATTGGGTTGTTTTGCCGCCTTGCTCCGGAGATCTGCAAGTTCCTGCTTTGCAGTTTTGAAACTATTTGTTTCAGAAGCGGAAAAGATATCCCGGCTCACGTTCTTGGTTTTTTCAAGAAATACAGGGTCATTCAATTCAGCATTCAGGCGTCCTTTTGTTGAACCCTCTACCTTAAACATCCGGTCTCTGAACTCTGATGGTGTAAGGTCCAGATCATTCTGCTGAAGAATTCTGGACAAGGAAACATCGTCAACAAGGTTTAAATCCAGTACTTTACGGGTCGACTTGCACATGATTCGTGCCTTCTCAAGATTTTCCGGTGTCTTGAGCATATCTGCACCTGTGAGCACATGTCCTTTGCCCGCCTTTTTGAGGTGATCCTGAACTTCTATATACGCTGCACCTGCCTGATTTTTAGAAAGTAATTTCTGACTGAGAAAAGTTTCCGGATGACGTGCATCAACCGCTGTCACCATGTGGTGGAATTCAGAACCTGGTTTTGGTGCAAGCCCGGTTTTATTGATGGTAAGCTCGAATCCGTCCCGGAGTTCCAATACCCCCGCAGAATCGTATTTGTTCATATCAACAACGGGTTTACCGCCGACCAGAGCATCCAAGCCCATCTCTCCGGCAACCTCTTTCAGGTGTTTTACTGCAAGCTCACTGGCTCCGGCATCGAGGTCAGATTCTCCTCTGCGAAAGCCTGCATCACCAGCCTGTTTCCCAGCCGTTGCCTTAATTCTTCCACTATCTGAATTTTGAGGTAATCTGGCGTTACTTTCATCTATCAGGGCCGACTGGACCATTGACCGTGTCTCTGCAAAAGCTTCTGACATGGTGTCATGCCGTGAATATTCCTTCTTGAGCAGAACAGCCTTCTGCGGGTCACTCAGTTCGAGGGACTGTATTTCTTTGACACGATTGAGATGTTGAGACATCTCAACATCAAAAATCATTTTGCTTTCAAGCCAGAGATCCCCCAGTTTTGTGAGTTCCTGTTCAGTGTATAATTCGCCACTACAGCCAAGGTTCGGCATGGACGAGAAAATGATTACTAAAAGAAGTGTTTTTACATACTTCAAAGAACTGATTCTTTTCCTATAAGACCTCAAACCACTGGAAACACCATGCTCTTTTGATCTCACCCAAGCCCCCCATCACCGCTTAAGATTTTGTTATAAATATATATTCTAACCATTCAAGAGAGACACTTAAAGCAGTTCCTCTCAAACTTTATCAGTATTCTCGTGTACAATATTTTAGCCGATCTATCTTAGATAAGGAATTTTTTTCCATTTTACACAATGCATCCGGTATCAGTTCACGTATGAGTTATAACCTTATCTCTTGATCACCGTTTCGGAGTTTTATCTTTGAATTTTATGACCTGCAGCTTTTCAGAGGAATTAATCTTCATAACGATGATGTCTATTGGAAAAAAATGTGGAAAAATGATAGTTTGAGAGGACAATCGTCGATGAATGTTCTAAATTTCAACGTTTATCAGAGGTCTTCAGCATGAAGCTCTTTTGGATCGAAGCACTTCGCCGCATTACTACTCTCATATGCTTGCTTTGTGGTGTCTGGATGACATTACAACCAGCCGAAACGCTACTTCTTCAAATAAAGCTGGTTGATTTTGATCATGAGTTTTCAACTAACCCGTTCTTTACTCCGAAGAATGGTTCATTAGAGGATTTTATCCGCAAAAGAACAGCAGGACGAACTCAGGTGCACTCGTCTGCCTCATGGCTTGAATTCGCCAGGGCTATCCGCAAGGAGGCGCCTCAAAACTCTTTACAGAAAATCAATAACGCACCCAATGAAACCCAATGGATATACCGACCTGATGATATTCCATCTTATGATGATCTACCAACACATCACCTTCAATATATTCATATTCCTTCCGAAAATACGTGGATAGTACTGAATAAAGAATATGCGCATAAAATTCATGGCCTGGATAATCGCTGGGCATACCCTGATCGCTCCCTGGGATTGGCACTTCTTGCCGCAGCCTTCCTCATCTATTTTTTCTTCCCGCGGGTTCAGTTACCTGAAAACAGTCTGACTTATTCAAGACGAGCGTCTGTAGTATTGCCGGACATGCTTGGCTTGTTAGGTGGTAGCTTTTTCTTTGCTCTGCCAATACTCATTCTAGCTGAGAATGCTCCTGGACAATATCCCTGGGCTGAAAATGGGGGCTGGCATCTCCTGACCTATACCATGTGGCTTATGGGCTTCTTGTTTCTGCTCCTTGCCGTAATCGGCTTTTTCTATTCCACTCTCTACCTGACTCTTTCTCATGAAGCTTTGGCAGTCAACAAGGGACTTCGGAAAACAACATATGTCTGGGAAGATATGGCGAATTGCACACAATACAAATCCAGCAGGGGAAGAATAATAGGATTACTCTTAACTCTATTTGCGAACAATCCAGGAATGATAGGTCAGG
>JBFHGS010000085.1:0-17889 GCA_041582995.1 Desulfopila sp.
ACCTGAAATCATTGATGCCATAAAAAGAATACTTATCGACTCCGACCTCTGGGATACATTTTCCAATAACGGTATCAACGGTGTTCGTAAGCATTACAGCTGGTCAGCCCATTGTGCCGCAACTGTAGATGCCTACCAACGCAAACTCCCCGACTATACAGAGCAGAGCACCTTATCGGCAAATCGTCATAGTCGATCACAGCGGCCATCGTTTGGTAAACGTCTCCTTGGCTTGAAAAAACTGATGATCACCGATATTGATAACACCCTCATTGGTGATCAGGAAAACCTCTACCGTCTGCTTGAAATACTCGAGAATAATCGGCGTAATCTTGCCTGGGGCGTTGCAACCGGCCGCAGTCTTGAACTCACTCTTGAAGCAATGACCGAATACAATATCCCGATGCCTGATATTCTGATCTGTTCTGTGGGCACTGAAATGTATTACGGGCCCGACTTGCGCATGGATAAAGGCTGGCAAACACATATTTCCCACATGTGGAAACCCGAGCGGATAAAACAGACCCTGAAAGCATTTGATGCACTGGTGTTTCAGGAAGCAGAAGGGCAACGCAGCCATAAAATAAGTTACTACCTTGAAAATAAAAACAATATTCTGCAACAGATACAAGACGAGCTTGATAAAAACAAACTCCGCTGCCAGGTTATTTACTCCCATGGTCAGTTTCTTGATATTCTTCCCCACCGTGCCTCAAAGGGTAAGGCTGTCAATTATCTTCAATACAAATATGAGTTCCTGCCTCGTTACGTAATGGTGGCAGGTGATTCAGGAAACGATGCTGATATGCTGGAAGGCAAAACACGCGGTCTTATCGTCGGTAATCATAGCGAAGAACTCAATCATCTAAAAAATAAACCGCGCATTTACTTTGCCCAGGCTGAATATGCAGCAGGGATAATAGAAGGATTACACCATTACGGCATCGTCTGACCGGTGTGTTTCATTGTCAGCCCGCGTTCTAACTCCGTAGCCAGAGGCCGGTACTGGAGATGGTAAAGCATTTCCAGATACCTGCTTGTTTCCTGCCGCTCGAGATTGGTGGCAAATTTCCAGAATCCATACATGCATGTGAGAGAAAGTAGTCTGCGGGAGTAGAGTCGCCAGGTGTAGTTGTTTTTCACCCGTTCTATCCCGCCGTCTGATATGGTTCTCCAATAGTTCGGTTCTGTTTCGCATCTATGGAAAAAATTCAACAGAATATCAGAAGTAATCTGCCCGTGATTCGGGTCGATATGAAACCCTGACTTACCGTTTACAATAATCTCCAGCGGGCCACCATACTGCGTTGCAAAGGTTGGCAATCCTGAAGCCATAGCTTCTATTACCGTCAACCCAAATGCTTCAAAGTAGGCCGGTTGCACGAATACCCCATTAACATCTGCGATACAGCGATACAACTCGCCTGAAACTCGTTTGCCGAGACGAAGTCCCAGCCAGCGTACCTGATGATCAAGTTCATATCTATTAAACAGATCATGCATTCGCTCAATCAAAACCCGCTCCTCCTCATCTCTGGAATTAGCGGGGTTGACCATACCGCCGATAATCATCAGATTGACCTTATTACGCAGTTCTTTATTTTCCCCAAACAACTGCACAAGCCCCGTAAGGTTCTTGATCCGGTCTAGACGGGCCATAGAGAATATGAGCGGTTTGTCACGTTCCGCAAAGGCTCCTCTGCCTTCTGAATGCGGACCGCCATACATCAGTTCTTTAATCTCATCCTGATGTTCACCAAAACGTCGTTCTTTCCTGGCAAAACCAAAATAGACTTCTTCATCAGCACCGGGTGAGACAATATTGAATTTCGGATCAAAGACATCAATTCCCTGCAGTACCCGCTGCAACCCAGGCATTGCAAATGCCGAGTAACTTTCATACTGGCCAACCACATCAGCAGATCCTGCAATTTCCTGATAGGTTGAAGTTATGATGAAATCAGCAGAATTCATGGCTATCATATCTGCGGTAAACTGACAGGAGAAATGGTATTGCTCCTCCATTTCTTTCCAATACAATGCGGAATACAGATATTTTGTTTTTTCCAGGGCATGAGCGATATTACAATTAGTGACGCCGAGGCTTTTAGACATCAGATATGAGACCAGATTACCATCTGAGTAGTTGCCAATCACCAGATCAGGTCTCCTTCCGAGCCACTCCAACACCTTGACCTTTGCCTCCTCTGTATACCTTTCCAGATATGGCCAGACTTCAAATCGAGAGATCCAGCGCGGCAGTACTTCTCCTTTTTCATTCCGGAAAGGAATACGCAGAATGAAAACATTTTCTGTTCCATACACCCGCTCCTCTGCCATATTGCATGTCGTTCCCCTGGATTCCGGGATCAAGCGTGTCAGGATAAGGATCTTCGGCGTAATATTCAGGCCATGATTGTAGATACGTTTCTGCATCTCTTTTTCCAATGCCCGTACCTGATCAAGAATATAGACTACCTGGCCACCGGTATCCGGCAGGCCAAGAACATTTTCCTGACCAAAAAATCCATGGGGCGAAAGCACAACGACATTAAAAATCATCGGAACTGCGCTGATGAACCGTTCAAGATTCTCGTGATCAGGTGCCTCCAGCAGATTAGCCAGTAAACTGAAACTCCTGGTTATCTGTTGACCAGTTCGTCCCCATCCAGGCTCAAAACCCATCTCACCCAAAGGGCCTGCCATTTCCTGCCATACACGTTCATGCTCCTGGTAGTGCAAATATTCAAGTCCATCAGCTAAAGCCGATCGCAACTCTCTGACTGTGTGAATTGTTTCGTTAATCATAAATGGCTGATCACCGTACCCATGCACGCGCAAAAAGGAGAGTATCAACTCGTCACCGCCGGTGAGTTCCCGCGAAAGTCTGCTCGAAAATATACGGTTCAGGAACTTTACTCCATGACCAATAGAGCGGGTTTGTGTCATCTTGGGAAAATCACGTCCGAAAGGCTTCAGATCAAATTCAAAAACCGGTTGCTGCTTTTTTCCAGTTACAAGAGTTTCCTTAAAGGCAAGAAATTCACGCACCTCAACTTCCGCTATCGCTTTCTTTGCATAGTCGTATCGAAGATAATGCCACCGGGCAACCTTGGGACGAATGGCGATATACAACCATTCACTGTCAATTGCTGCTTCCTGTGCTTTTGATAAAGCAAAGGCTAACGGTGTTTCTTTTAAGCTTTCCTGATACTCTTCCTGACAGAATTGTACGAACTCATCCCAAAGTTCGCTTTTCAGCATCAAGCTTTTGTCCAGGGCTCTATATCTCTCAAATAGCGGGACTGCTTTCTCAATATTTGCAGTAAAAAATGCTCGTAGCTTTTCGAACATGGCCAACCCGAAATGTTGAAATATTGTAGAGAGGTAACAGACTATACAACCTGTTTCAGCAGTCTGACAGACTATGGCGGTGACCCGACCAAATACACACTTACAGGATATCAAAAATGGTTAGGATCGGGAACGTGTTTTAAAAATGGAAGTAATGTCCATGAGACATCAGGGCTAGAGGATTTTCACGAGAAATGAAAACATGGAAGGTAGATTTTCGTACATTGAAGTTTTCGGTATTTACTGCCAGCAAACCACTAAAAACAACGACCCTTCATACACTTACCAAGACATATCCTTACTATTCCCGGCAAGAAACCTGGAGGCTATTATCTTCATACAATTCGAGCGGCAATCCATCCGGGTCAGCAAAAAAAGTATACTTTCTACCCGTATATTCATCCACCCGTATCGGTTCGACCTCAACACCGCAGGCCTGAAGATGCCTGACCACCGCAGTGATATCAGTCACCGAAAATGCGAGATGCCGTAAGCCGCAGGCTTCAGGATAGCTGAGACGCTCCGGAGCATTTGGAAAAGAGAAGAGTTCCAACTGACTTCCATCGGGCATCACGAGATCGAGTTTATATGAGTTTCGCTCATATCGATAATTCTCTGCCAATACCTTAAGGCCAAGGATAACGACATAAAAATGCTTCGAGCGTTCATAGTCAGAACAGATTATCGCCACATGATGAATTTTCTGCAGCAGCATAGATTTATTTCCAGACAATGCACGAAGATGAAGCGATTGAGATATGTTTTTGGGGTACCGGCTCTTTGGACAAGACGCCCTATTCCTGACAGACCCGGTATACTTCCTCGATGGTAGTTTTACCAGCCAGAACTTTCTGAGCCCCATCATGGCGCAAGGTGATAAGACCGTTCTCCTCCACTGCCAGCCGTTTAATTTCGTTTGCATCAGAGGTTGTAAGTACCAGAGATTTCATCTTCTTGTTCATAACAAGCAGTTCGTAAATACCATTTCTCCCGCGGTAACCGGTATGATGGCATTTTGTACACCCTGCGCCGCGATAAAGTTGCACACCTGCATACTCCTCTGGATTGAGCCCGATTTTAACGAGTTCCTCGGCATCCGGGGTGTATGGTTCCTTGCAGTTTGAGCAGAGAATCCGGATCAGACGCTGAGCCAGAATTGCATTTATGGATGAAGCAATCAGGAAAGGTTCTATACCCATGTCGCGTAAGCGGGTAATTGCACTCGGAGCATCGTTGGTGTGCAGGGTTGAGAAGACAAGGTGTCCGGTAAGTGCAGATTGAATTGCTATTTCTGCAGTTTCCGAATCACGGATTTCACCCACCAGAATCACATCAGGATCCTGCCGTACAATAGAACGAAGACCAGCTGCGAATGTAAGATCTATTTTGGGGTTGACCTGAACCTGACCAATACCGCTGATTCTGTATTCAATCGGATCCTCTACCGTTATAATATTAATATCCGTATTATTAATCGACGTGAGAGCAGCATAGAGCGTTGTAGTTTTCCCTGAACCTGTCGGACCGGTAACCAGTACGATACCGTTTGCTGCTTTTATCTCTTTTGAGAATTCAGCAAGACGATCAGCAGGCATACCTAGATCAGAAAGAGAGATAAGAACCGATGTTTTATCCAGCAGACGCAGTACCACTCGTTCTCCGAAAACAGTAGGTAATGTCGAGACACGCACGTCAATCTCTTTATTACCCACCTTTAACTCAATACGCCCATCCTGAGGTAGACGCTTTTCAGCAATATCGAGCTTGGCCATAATCTTCACTCTGCTCACCAGAGTAGACTGAACGTGTTTAGGCGGGCTGAACATATCATAAAGAATACCATCCAGCCGCTGTCGAATTTTCAAGCTGTTCTGGTATGGTTCTATATGGATATCGGAAGCTCCATCACGTACGGCCTGGGAAAACATAAAATTAACGAGACGGATAACAGGTGAGTCACTGGTGTCATCAAGCAGATCACCAACCTCTTCAATTTCGCTGAAAAGACGTTCAGGATCTTCATCATCGATATCCTGCATCACCTCCTCAGCTGTATCCTGGGTCATGTCATAGGCATAATTTATTGCACTTACAATCGCCTGATGAGGGCAGAGAACAGGGCGGACATTATGCCACTGCAGCATACGTCTGAGATCATCGAGAGGCTGAAACATTGCAGGATCGTTAACTGCTATAAACGAATCATCAGCGGTAACAATGGGAACCATCTTATTTCTTTTGAGAAAGCTAATTCCAACATTACCGGTAAACTCGGTCTGGATCTCAGATGGCAATTGTTGCAGCACATCTATCTTAAACTGGATACCAAGTGCCTTTAGCACGTCGTACTCGTCTATTTCCTTACTCTTAATCAGAAGCTCACCTATGCGTTCCTTACCGGTTCTGGCTCCGATCGCATTGCTTATGACTTCTGCCGGCAGGTTGCAACTCTCCTGCAATATTTCACCGAGTTTTTTCATGAACCAACCATCTTCTCTGGTGATAAAACACGCATTTTAGCGATGTGCTCCACATTACTGTTTACCCATTTCTTCCTGCAAACGTTCAATATTCTCGCGGGCTATCTGTACCAGGGGCAAGCCCTGCTTCCGTGCGTCACTTGCCTCAATTGCAGCGGCTGAAGTGCCGGTTGTAATGACATGCTGATAATAACCAATCGCTTTTCTGAACTCACCTTCACGCTCGGCGACTACGCCTATATTCAACAAGGTATATGGGTTCTCGGCATCATGCTCAAGCGCCTCCTCGAAATATTCCTTAGCTGCACGAATCTGGTTGTCAACAAGCTTCAGAAAACCTCTTTCTGTCAGAATCATTGCATGCTCTTTATTCGTTGAGCGATGGATTATTTCTTTAGACTCCGGCATGACAGAACTCATATTATCTTCCTTCTCCAAAGTAACCCCAGCAATATCTGCTGGATTCCGGATTATTTTCGGAGTGATGAAGATAAACATATTGTTTTTGGTGGTAGTCGTTGCCTGGGATTTAAAAAGCCAGCCAACTCCGGGCAGATCACCAAGCAGTGGAACCTTGACTTCGGTCTCGGTGCTATCCTGACCAATAATTCCGCCAATTACGACAGTATCTTTGTCATTAATAATAACAGTGGTATTTGCAGTTCTGCGAAATGTTGTCGGGGTGAGTTCCAGACTGCTTCCTTTGAGTTTCACAATTTCCGTCTCAATTTCAAGGCGCATGGTATCGGCTTGATTAATGTGCGGAGTGATGGTCATTTTAGTTGCGACATCCCGATATTCATACTGTGTATAATCCTGCTCACTCGTAGTGGTATTCTGGCTGGTTATATACGGAACATTTTCACCTACGCTGATTTCCGCCTTTTTGTTATCCATGGTCAGAATCTGCGGAGTTGAGATAATATTTATATCAGAATCACTTTTATAGGCTCGTAACACGGCACCAATATTCGGGAATGTGATACCTCCGATTTTAATGCCTTGCTTTATCACTCCAAATGAGAAGCCATCTCCCAGAGAAGGATCATCACTATCTATTCCCGCTAACTGACCGAACGGATCTTCCGAGCTACTGGAAAAGCCGGAAGCAAGAGTTCCTGTACCATCGGAAAATTCGCCACCAAGTGCCCATTCCACACCGACATCAAAATCCTTTGTGGTGTTGACCTCAAGAATCAGCGCCTCGAGATAAACCATCTGGCGAGGGATATCGAGCTTTTTGATAACACTTTCAAGTACATTATACTCTTCACGACTTGCAGTAATGATGAGGGAATTCGTCTCTTCGTCCGCGTTAATTTTCACATCTTTGGAAATAGCAGGTGTCTTACCCATCTCGGCATCCTGAGCCTGGGCTGTCGGCAGTGCAGTCAATACTTTCGCAAGCTCAGCGGCATAGGCGTTCTGCAGATAAAAAACATGAATATTTCCCTCACCTCTTTCAACAGGAGTATCGAGCAGGGTTACAAGCCTTTTCACCCGTATCAACTCATCTTTATCAGCCAGAACAACCAGAGAATTTACACGCTCGTATGGTACCACTTTAACTGCGACCTGCTGGGCCGCACCTTTTTTTGAACTTGAGGTTCTCTGGTAAACAGTGTTCAGGATTTTGGCTATGGAATCAGCTGCGGCATTCTCCATCGGGATCACAGCAACCTCATCCTCAGAATACTCCACATCCAACACTTCGATGATCGCAAGCAGTCTCTGAATATTTGAAAGTGTTTCAGTAATAATCAGCATTCCGGACTGCGAGTGTGAAATTACGACCGATGTTTTGGAAACAAGCGGGGTGAGCACCTTTTTAATATCATCCGGTGAGCTATACTTCAGCGGTACCAGCTGTGTTACGACCTTATCCTCCGGATGTGAACTCATGCCCATGCTAATGGTTTCGATATTTTGCGATCTGGCGGCTGCAGATGGTAAAATTTTGATAACCGAACCCGCATCAACAGTCGTAAAACCATGCACTTCGAGTACGGATTCAAACACCCGATACGCTTCTTCATCTGAAATTTTGGTTGGTGATAGAATCGTGACATTTCCCTGCACAGCTTTATCAACAACGAAATTCTTCCCGGTAAGCTCACTTATATATTTTATAAAAAGACGAATATCGACGTTGTCGAAATCGATGGTAATAAATCGTTTGCTTCCTGACGAAGCATCATTCTCGATTACCACAGATTCATCTTCAGCACTCTGAACAGAACCTGCTGTAAACGCCGCCAAAAACAAAAAGAGAATAATGAGAGGGAATCTCAAACTACCCATGAACTCTTCCTCGTATAAAAGTTTGCTGATAAGGCATTTATCTACAGGCCCTCTGCGTAATGAAATTCATGCTATTACTGCTCGACAGTTTCAGTTGCTTCAAGTGTTTCATCTGTCTCTTCAACAGACTCTTCATCATCCGGCAGATCTTCTTCGGAGGGCAGTTCTTCCGAAACTATCTCCTCAGGGTCTTCTCCCTGTTCTTCGTCAGTTAACTCTGATGGAGGTACTGCAACCACACGCCTCGGTCTGACAATCCGACGGGTCGGACGCACGACTCGAGTTGTAACTTCAGCCGCTTCAGTCTCAACAGCCTCATTACTCTCCGGAGATGCGACAACAGTTCTTTTACGCACAGAGGAAGGATTCACAGCAACAGGCCGTGAAGAGCGCGGGCCGTAGTTTGAAGCCTCACTCATATCCAGCATTTCATCCTGTTCATTACGATTCAGAATAACTTTGCCCCGCTGGATATCTTTTATCAGCGCCCCCTGCACTGAATCTCCTATCTTGTACAACTCTTGCTTTCTATCTTTTTTATTTAAAATGATTGCCCGGCTGTTCTCGTCTCCACCACCAATTGTCCCCATCAGCACAACTTCAAGTTCTGTAGCCTCCAGAATTTCTTCCACCGGGACAGGCGCCTCTTCCCCGCTCTTGGTTTCCTGCGGTGGTGGGCCGAAAAGATTACGGCTCGTAATAACGGAATAATCGATCCGTTCACGGGAGGGCCGTGAGATTCCGGCCCCTTGCTCCGCGATGGTTTCATTCACCTCAGTCTCTGATACGACGGGATTCAGCAGATACTTTTCAACGCCAAGATAAAACCCTTCAACCCCACCGACACACAGCAGTGTTATAAGAAAAAAAGGGAATATATTTGAGATGCGTGTTGCCATTGATATTATCTCAGCCCGAAATATTCATACGCTAATTGGTGCCGAAACGAAACCGGGGATTACCTATACTACCACTCACCCTGTATGGTAACGCTGCCTTCCTGTATTGACTCTGTAGTCGCTTCACAACCCGCAATACCTGCGGTTTATCCTTCATGAACCCTTTCTGGGGTACCATTGAACCAGTCAAATCCACCTTCCACGCCTCCAGCCCTTCAGCAGATGTCAGGCTACCGGCAAATTCAGCCTGTAATTCAGCACCTTTGAAGGAACCTTCCGCGAGTTCTAAGATCCCATCAGCAAAAGAGATCCCCACATCCAGTGATTGCATATCAAGATTTCGCAGAGTGAGTACTGGTTGAATCAGTGAGAATGCACCGTCACTTAAACGTACTACACCTTTTGCTTCACGCTTACCCGGGCCATCAAAAGGAGTAGAATAAAATCCGCTATAATTGAGATATCCACTCAACTCACGCCTTGAGATGTTCTTTAAATACGGTGAGAGAGCAAGATCAACATTGTTCAGGACTATATCAGCCAGGGTGAATGTACCAGCTATTGGGGACAATTGCAGGTTCGCCTGAAATGAACCGCCATATACTTTGGCCGATAATGCGTATTTCAAGCCCAGTCCGCTCACACTTGGTGTTATATCTATCCCTTCCAACAGAACAACTTCCTCTTTAGCCCCTCTACTCTGCTCGAAAAGAGCACGTTCAAGATGTACCGTTACAGGAAACGTGTAATGATATTTACCTAAATCCACCCGGCAACCCGGGAAAGCCGTCTCTATTGTTCGTACCAGAAATATTTCGAATTTTTCTGCCGGGAAACGGACATACAGCAGGACAGCGGTCAACAGCAGAGCATAGATGAAATAACTGAATATCCGCACACCTGATGTTGCTTTCATTATCACGCCTCGGCTGCCTCCACGAAAGTCACTATCTGGAGAATCACGTCCAAATACCCCTGTTGTTGCGCACTGGTCTGTACAGACAGCCGCCTTACTGAAACAACATTTTTATCTGATTCAGTAAGCCGCAAAAAATGCACAAGCCTTTCAAGGGTTACTTCCTGTAGTTTAATTTCCACAAGAGACTCATCCAGCGCTCCGTCTCCGGAAATCACAGAAGGTTTCATATACTTAATCTGTGGTTTAATTCTTGCTTTCTCAGCCTGCTGGTCTAAAAACGTAAAAAGCGTGAAACCCTGCTCCCGCTTTGCCAGGTTCGCCTTAATTCCACCCTCCTCCACCCGTAAATCGGAATACTGCTGCTGCAACTCTCGTATTTCAACAAGCTCTGTCTGCTTTCTGGCAATCGAACTCAGCAGCCTCGAACGTGCCTCAAAATAGGGTGAAAGAATGAACTGATATACGACTACACAGACAATAAAAAATACTCCGGCCGCAAGGGTTAATTTCTCCCGCGTTGAAAGCTGGTCAAGGCCGATTTTTTCCTTTAGCGCCCTGAGTGTTGTATCGATTGCCGGTAAGGTCATATGCTATTTTTTGAATTCCAGTTTTAATTCGAAACGAACCTCTCCCCCTTTCGGGGCAAGATTGGCTGAACTTATTACCACCGAGCCAAACATGTTGGATTTCTCAAGTTCTTTTTTTACGTTATCGACAGTGTTAAAATCACGTGTTTCAGCCTTTATACGCACATCATCCTGATCCGCGACCAGACGTGAAATATTAATTTGTAACGATTCAGGGATACGGGCTGAAAGCTCTGCGAGCACTGCCAGTTTTCGTATATTTTCCTGCCCCTGGCTCCCGGCATGAAAGACATCCCGCGTCTCATCAATCTTGATCTGCAGCTGTTGCACTGGGTTCACAATCCTGTTCACCTCAGGCAGTGTCTCCTTAAAAACTGCATTTACCTCATCCTGTAGGATATTGCGCTTGCTCTCCAGGTCTTTGAATTCCCACCAGGAAAATCCGATAAGCCCGAAAAGCAGCAACCCGAGAGGTATGGATACAGCCATGAGGCTCTTACGGACTTTCTTTAGAGATTGCTGTTTTTTGAAATCACCTTTGCGGAAATTGAGTACAGCAGGATCTTTCTTTTTCCATGTAGCAAGAGCAAGTGGCCTGTTCATTATCGCAGGATTCCAGGGTATCGACTCAGACGGCTCAATCTTCAGCAGAGGCTGCTCGGCAATATTGCAGGGTTGCACTGATAGCGGCAGAGATGATTTAAGCAATTCGAAAACATCTGGAAACAGACCGACACCACCATTGATATAGCACGGAGCTTTCGTCTCAAGTAAATGAGATCTGCCCACCGAAATGAGCGTCTGCTCCAAGGGTAGAACCAGCTGCCGAATGATCTCTCCGAAACCTTCAGGTTTTTCAGCAACCACTTTGCAATCAGTCGTGGAAAAGGCAAAACCTGCGATATCTTCTGAGTCAATTGCAAGAGAGCGAATAAGAGCAAGTTTGCCTGCATCGACTAAAATGAGCGTGGTCTGTTTAAAGCTGACATCCAGAACAACGAAACTGTGTTCATCCTCCGCATTCGCTGCTATAGAAGAAGCTGCCTGCAAGCCGCTGACACCAATAATTTCCGGATCCAGCCCCTGAGACTGAAACAAGGCAAGTGTCTCAGCAAAAAAGCTCCTGTCTATCATGGCGGCCAGTATATCCGTTCCCGACCCTTTGGAAACTGAAGGAAGAAAATCCAGATGGAGCTCATCCATACGGTGGGACGTGAGTTCTTCAAGCTCAAAAGGAAGAACCTTTTCAACTTTTCGCCTATCAACAAACGGCAGAATAAGGTTCCTGAAGAAAAATTCCTTCGCATCAAGAGACACGCGGCAATCACCTTGCTGATATCCAGTCTGCCTGACAATATCTGCAACAGCTTCAGCAAGAGACATCTCCTGCAATGAGGCGACACCATAGCCGCGCACCACTGAAGTTCGATGCTCTGTGTCAAGCAGTACGCCCGACACCAGATCTTCATGGATATCTATTGCCAGCAAGCTATCCAATGTTTCTTATTCCACCTTTTGATAGAGGATTGATACAGTATTTTTGCTGTTACGCTCAAGAACTGCAGTAAGCCGCCTGCGCTGTTCATGAAACAGACCTTCTGAGCTCAACTGAAAATAGTAACTCACAGTTGAAAAACTCTTCTCTGGTAATTCAATATCTCCAGGCCATCCGGAAACACTCCGATACCATTCAGGATTCTCCAGAGAGGCGGCATTGCCTGCTTCTGATCTGTACTCATCGAGATTGCGGGCAATTTCTTCTGTCATAAGAGAGTGCATCGCCTGCAGAATTTCAACGGGGGCCGTATTGATATTAATTTTGCCATCCGTGCCATGTACGGTCAAAAAATCAGCTAAGCCCGCACTATCTGCATCACCAAACAAAAGATCCGAAGTCATGCCCTTTACCAGCAATAACTCCTCAATCGCACCAACCGGACCGTTCCTGCACCCATACGGATTTTCCAGCGATTGATAGTAACTCTCTTCCGCACCAAAATCTGACTCTCTGTCATCGGTATCAAGCCAGTCAACAAGAGAATCAACGATCTCTCGCGCTTCAGTTTCCCCTTCAATTTCAAAGTTACCGGAAAGCAGCAGCCGATTCAATATTTCTCTGTTTTCATTTGCATTTTGTTCTTCTTCTCCCTCCTCCCCTTCCCCACCTTCCTGCACGAGACTGTTTATCTGCAGTCGACCCGACAGGTCGGTTAACTCCATACTCAACGATCCGCGACTGAATAATCCTGCAAACGATTCTGTCTCAAGACTTGCCCATGAATCCAATAAGCTGTCATATTTATTCTCTATTGCATCTGCTTCAAGAATTGCTGCGGCAAACGTCACTCCTGAACGTGCAATCATCCTCAGATTCTGCCCGTCCAACTGAGCAGCCGATGCAAAATAATTCTGGCGTACAGTTCTGTTAAACTGGACGGTGATGGCAATAAGCAGGCTGATAACCATTATAGTGATAAGCAGAGCCATTCCCCGATTATCTCTGCATCTCATTTTTAGCGATCCTGCTTTCATCCCTCGGAGTCCTCTTCTATCTGTTGCGGAATGGCTACAGAGGTTCTGAAAAGGACACTTTCTTCACTGTCTGCAGAATCAGCGAAACGGATTTCTATCCGGACCAGCGACGGCAGCAGAATACTTTTTTCTTCACCAGTCTCAACCCCGTCACCTTCACTCTGGCTTTGCCACTCATCACTCTCAGTCCCGTCAGCACTTACATAGGTCAATTTGAATTCCTGCAAATCCCGACCAAGCAACACGCCTTTATCCTCCTCTTCAGCAGAGGCATCACCGGGGAGGAGAGGTGCATCAAAGCGGTAGAGATTGAGCAACCCTGAATCCTGTTCTTCAATGGTGTATCTCAGCAGTGCAAGCCCGGCCCGACGCTCCAGGCGATTAAATCGAACATGGGCGGCGGAGATACATTCAAGACTATCCGCCCGGTGGCCATTAACATCACCTTTTTCACCCTGCAGATTCCCATCATCGCCACTATAAAGTGATTCAAGATCATCTGTCAGCCGCTCAAGTATCACTCGTGCACCCGAGGTAAGCACAACCTGCTTCTCAGTACCGTTGACCGTGAAAAATGTGGCACGGTATGCGCCATATACCGATGAAATTACCAGAGCAAATATAAATATTGAGGTTAACAGCTCAATCAAAGTAAAGCCTGATTCACTCTCTGTAACAGCAGATGAAACCATTATTCGAGCTTCTCCCGGCCATAATACGTGAGGGTCGAAGAAAACATATCATCCTCCCAGCTGATAGTAATATCCAGCCGTTGCACCGGTTGCTCAAGAGAATCAAGTGCTGCGAGGTCACCGATATCCGCGTCCAAAACTTCTACTTTCCATTTGAACCCCGGGAACTCTTCACCAAAATCCCCATCATCATCAATAAAACCTGTAATACCGGATTCATATTCAGCAAGCTTTTCCTGAGCGAGAAAAGAGGCAGTTGAATTAAATTTTGCCTCTGCGGCAAGAGAGAGGCTATGGGACTGCGAACCAAACAGACTCGTGAAAGCTATGGCTATTATCGCGATGGCAATCATAACTTCCAGAAGAGTGAATCCTCGCATACCTTGCAATACAGATGGTGTTCTCATTCCAGCTGACATGTTCAGGTAAGAACACTGTTTACTCAGCTTCATAGTACCCTTCATGCACCTCAATCGCAGGAATATACGGCAGAATCAGTAAGCTCAAAGCCTCACCGTCATCGTCTTCAAGATGAATCACACTCTGGTCGAGGTAGCCCTGCCTGCTGATCCACAGTTCAGGAATCCCTCTGCTGGTTGTTCCGGCTGATTTGCTCCAGAGATCACGCAGGTTAACATCCTCAGGCATCTGCAAAATCCCTGTGTCAGGAGCCTCCTTTATTCCGTTTTTTTCATCTGACTCCGGTAGAGACCAGAGCCGATTTTCATCAAGGTCGAAATAAAGCAGATATGGTTGCTGTTCACGTACCGCCTTTTCGCGTACTCCGCTCACATAGCCGATAAGTTTGCGTCCGGCTAATCTGATCGGATCATCCATCAAACTGTTACGCATAGTCGGTACACTGACGACAAGTAACATTCCGATAAGGACACAGACAATAATAAGTTCCAGCAGAGTGAAACCGGATCGTCCCCGGCCAGATGCTTTAAACGGATTTCGCTTAAGGAAATCACTCATAACGCATAGACAGCTACTCTAAATCCCAGCTGTTCACATCCGCATTATCATCCTCTCCGCCGGCCTCACCATCAAGACCATAGGCACTCAGATCATAATCCCCCTGAACTCCCGGACTCAGATAAACGAAGTCATTACCCCATGGATCCTTTGGCACTTTACCTTTTTCAAGATATCCCCCCTTTCTCCATTTTGGCGGCAATTTCCCGGTAGACGGGGGTTCTACTAACGCCTGAAGTCCCTGATCTGTAGTTGGATAAGCCCCGTTATCAAGCTTGTACATATTCAGAGCTGTTTCCATGGCCTCAATCTGCAGTCCCGCCTTGGTCCTTTTCGCCTCTTCGGGATGGCCCATTATTTTCGGACCTATATAACCTGCCAGAATACCAATAATAACAAGAACGACCAGCAGCTCGATAAGAGTAAAACCTTTCTCCCGCGATTCGCTGTGTTTTATCCCTTTCTCTCTCGTATAATTCTGAAAATTCATAATGTATTTCCGTTCCGAATTCGAATCAGCGACATTGCCAGCAACACACTTGCCGATAATGCAATAAGCAGCACAGCTATCTGAGCCAGCAGACTGCCATGCAACACAATATAACTCAGACCAACCAGCGGCATCAGGATGATACGGGTTGCCGCCCGCAACATATCATGACGCTGTATCATATCTGCCAAAGCTGGTGAATATCTATAATATACTTCAATAAAGCTTCTACCCAACAGATATTTTTTCAAAACTTGATCACGGAACTGACGCAATACCACAACATGCTTATCCAGAATGGAACCAAAAGCCGCCGTAGCGATAAAACAGCTGTCACTCGTACGAAAACTTACCTGGTTTCCATAAATAACGGTCTCATCATCAAGCACGGCATAGGCCCGCACATAATAGAGAGCGTCCGGGGTAATATCATAGATATCGCTGCCAAACTCGCCCACTCCTGTCCCATCACTTGTCTGCCCGGAACGAACCAATGTATAATTATGAGCTGTATCGGCACTGTCTGTTGGAAAAATATTTCCTGTTACAGTATCAGTGTCAACCTCATCATCAGCGTCATCATCCGTACTGCGATAAACCGGAAATGGAACAACACTGTAGACAACACCTCTGGCAATGACATCCTCCGGCAGACATTCGTCATAACAGGTATCATAGCAGGTATCATCTGTTTCACTTATGCACTCCAGGCCACAGAACGTTTCACAATTTTGTTCAGATACCCGTTCACTTATAGAGCCACCACCTGCTGCACTATTGCGCGTAATATCAAAAATTGGAAATGTTGTTACAAAGAAATTTCCGCTTACCTCTCCTGCCACTCCACCAGCCGCTGAGCGCGCAGTTTCCGGTAATTGTTCCGCAGTATAGCGCAACACCGCGATATCTGTGTCAGTGCCATTTGAAGCATATCCTGCTGTTACAACAGCTCCTTCAGGGAGTATTGAAATCGCTCTGCTCACATCGTCATACGCTGCTATATCTGTAACCAGATAGCGAGCAGTGATAGTAGAAGACGTGGTAGATTGCTCACTCTCCTCAATTGTTGAAACTGCAGATAGTGCTGTAACCGTTGTATCATCATCCGTGGCAATTTCCGAAACATCTGTCACTCCTGTTCCGGTGTCATCAACCTCGAGCAGAATCATATCTTTTCCTGATGAAGTGATTCCATACCCAGTCAGTAAAAGCGACCCATCGCTCCGTTGCGCCACACCATAGGCAACACCATCATATCCCAGATCTGTGTGCACTATCCCATCCTGACCAAATTCTTCATCAATCATGCCGTTAGCAAGCAGCCCGGCAAGCAATGGTTCACGGTAGGAGCCATTGTGCAGATATCCGGCAACAACTATACGACCATCTTCTAAAACTATGGCATCAAAAATTTCAACATCGCTCTCATCAACAGTCAGGCTCACTTCTCCATTTGTCCCAAAATCGTTATCAGGAGAGCCATCACTGCTAAATTGAAGAAGGCTGCCGGCATATCCACCATTGCTTGAATTCGAACCTGCAACCAGTACAGTGCCATCTTCATTAATATTCAACGAATACCCGTTATTACTGTATGCTCTCTCGACGGTAATAAGACCATCTGAACCAAACGTGCTATCAATTACACCGTCGCTATCTATCCGTACTATAATAGTTGCAACCGGTAATTCTCCCTGGCTTTTCGCGCCAGTCAGATAAATGGTACCATCCGCAGTCACCTCAACCTCGCTGGCAAACTCATTCCCGTCAGCTGATACAATAAGATGACCATTGGAGCCAAAGGTTGTGTCCAGATTACCATCCGTTGCAAGCCGGATAACAGCAATATCCTGATCTGTTTCCTCCGTCGAACCTGCCACAATAATTTTACCATCTTCCTGCACTGCAAGGGAATGACCAATCGTGTCACCAGTTCCCAGGCTGAAAGTCGCGTAACCATCATCACTAAAGTCGCTGTCAAGGCTACCATCAGTCAGATAGCGCGCAACAGCCATATTGCGAACAGCCCCGTTATAACTGAATCCTGCAACGACAATCTTGCCATCAGGCTGGACAACAAGATCATATGCCTCATCGTCGCCGATACCGAAATCGGTAACAGTTACACCGTTGGTGCCAAATCCAGGATCAAGACTTCCTGCCCCAAAAACCGCAGAACTACCTGTAAAAATAACAGAAAATACGCATATTCCCATTCGGATTACTTTGCCAAGATTCTTCATGCAAACCTCTCCAGATAAAGTCTCTGTCAGGCAGTTATAAAAACACACGGAGAACTGCTGAGGTGTGCCTGACAAGTATTCGTAGAAATGATATCACGAAGTACAGATAAATTAAAAGAATCGAGTTTTCCCACATAATATATTCAGATTACCTTAAATTTCATTTTGATCAGGTGACGCGTAACAAATGAACTGCAGTGTAAACGCTTCACACCTACCACCTCATCATTTTTGCTGAAAAACAGAGTGAATCAGATACTATATTAACCACATAAATCGGAAAATCAGCAAGGCAGCACACATCTGCACTACCAGAAGCTTATCCGAAAAGAGAAAATTTGGTCAAAATCGGGAAAATCTCACAAACCAAGCACTGCCATATAATGGATATCGGAGTCTTCACGTACCTGTGAA
>JBFHGS010000086.1:0-17793 GCA_041582995.1 Desulfopila sp.
ACTCAACTGGTACATCGTGCCCTGGCAACTGACCCTATGATCCTTATGCAGGAACCTGGTCGAACCATTTTAACAATAGGGGCCTCCTACCTGCTTCGAATCTGTCCCAAAAGTCTTTATTTGAAAATGGAATCCATTGCACAAACATTGATTGGACGAATCCAGGCCAGGCGCATTGAACAGGATTTGGAAAAGCACCCGTCCTGATCCTCAGCCGGAAGAGAATTCTGACACAATACATTGTTGTTCGTTGAAGACTACACCTAACACATATTTAGACCTGAACAACGATTCGTTAGAACCTCTACATATTGCTTTTCGGGACTCACACCTTTTCTATTAATAAATAGGTACTGATCGGGAGACGAAGCATGTCTGTTCATTTAGCGAACAAAAACATCGCAGGCGACAGCAACAAAGCAACCAGTCCCCGCTCCCTGCTGCGATCCGCAATAAACGTCATGATCACTCGCGGGCTAGGTCCTGTCAGCTCTTTTGTACTCATGTTTTTACTGGCACGAATTCTGGGAGCTGAACCCAGCGGTGCCTTTTACCTCTCAATTACCATGATGGCGCTGTTATCTATTCTCGCCAAATTCGGTTTCGATACAGCCTTGCAGCGCTTTGCCGGAATCGCTGCCCAACAGGGGGATTGGGCAAAAGTGAAAGGTATATACAAACAGGCAATGATAACCTGTATAATACTCAGCCTGACGATTGCGATAACCCTGTTATTTCTGTCACCTCTTCTGGCACCTATTATCCTCAAGAGTAAAGATTACAGCATTGTTCTTACGGTCATTAATATTTCTATCGTGCCCTTTTCCCTGCTGGGAATACAGGCTGCAATGCTGAAAGCAATAGGCAAGCCTGCTTGGGGTGGCTTCATCGAGGTTGCAGCTCTTCCGACTCTTACCGTGATTCTGGTGAGTATACTATCGATATTCTGGACATTCAGCGTCTACTCTGTGAGTGTATGTTACTTATCAGCAGCCATCGGCACGGCCCTTCTCGGCTCCTGGGTCGTCTATAAATCGTTTCCCGACCACGATGCGGCATCGACTGTCACAACCGGGAATCTGCTATCAAGCTGCATTCCACTTACCCTGATTGAGTTAATGAATTACGGGATGCTCTGGACACCATTTCTCTTTTTGGGGATATTTTCAGACGCTGCTGAAGCTGGCAGCTATAATGTAGCCTACCGTCTTTCCGCCCAGCTCGGCCTTTTGATCATAGTAATTTCATCCATAACGGCACCACGTTTTGCAGCCTATCACGATACCAATGATATGGCGGGATTTCTGGAACTTGCCCAACGTTCCACGCGCATGCTGGTCTTCACGGGAGTCGGCCCGGTACTGGTATTCATGTTGTGGCCCGGGCTTATTCTGATGTTGTTTGGAACCGAATTTACCACAGCAAATTCCTCTCTGGCTATCCTGGCGACCGGGCAGTTTTTCAATCTGTTAACCGGTCCTGTCGGTTACCTGCTGGCAATGACAGGAAATGAAAAAGTGCTCCGTAATATCCTCGCGATGACCACTGTTTTAACCATAGTACTTTCAGCAACTCTCATACCATTGATTGGTGCTCCCGGTGCCGCTCTGGCGGTAAGCATAGCAATGATTTTTAATAACCTGATCTGTTGTCAACAGGTGCAAAAACGATTGAATTTACCTTTTTTTCTTTTACTCGGGTCCCGTGCAAAATAGGAGGTTATCATGAAATTACGGCCGGTATTCATTGGAGGATGTGATCGCAGCGGTACAACCATGCTGGGCGATATGCTTGGTAGCAATCAACGTACCATTACGACACCAGAATCTCAGTTTTTCCATGAAATGGTACTCCAATTCCAGTTGGGAAGCTTTTCCACACCACAGGAAGTAACAGACTGGCTCATTGAACATTTTCGATTTGCCGCCTGGGGCCTGAAAGCAAGCAGAACTGAGCTGACAGCTGCAATTGACTTACAGGATCCACGCAAAACAATGGAACAGATTATCGGTCTCTACGTGAAAAGGGTGAATCCCGGCAAGACAGAGGCTGAAGTGTGGATTGATCATACACCTGATAATTTTAAGTATTATGCAATCCTCAAAACAGTATTCCCTGACGCCCGCTTCATTCATATTGTCCGTGATGGACGTGCAATATGCGATTCGTTTAAGCATTTGACATGGGGCCCCAATAATGCCTACAGCGCCTCACGACACTGGGCTGAGCGCCTGCAGCAGGCGCTCATAGCAGAGTTTGCCGAGTCTGACAATTGCCGGAGAATACAATTTGAAAAACTTGTCGCGGAACCGGAGCAAACGCTGAAAGATCTGTGTTCATTTATCGATATTCAATATGATGATGCGATGGTAAATGGCGGAGGACTGGTTCTTCCGGGTTTTACCTCATCACAGCACAAACTCGTTGGAAAGCGGCCCCAGATATCAAAAGCTAATGAGTGGAGAACAAAACTCAGTCAACAGGAACTTCTTGATTTTGAAAGCTATCCCTTCAGCCGTACTCTCTTAAAGAATATGGGATATGATCTTATTTTTACCCAAACACCGAAACTCTCGAAATTTCGGATATTAAATAGGTATTGTCATGAATTTATATGTTATCTCCGCAACCGTGCCCGTCATCGTAAAATGGAAGAACAGGTGTCAAGTACCTATCAGAACTCATACACATCTAACGATTAAACACCACACACCTCTGTTGATTATCGGATGAAATCCAGCCACCGCTCACCCAACAATGGCTCTAATATCATTCTTGTCATCGATGATGATCCTGCAATCGTATCTATCTTCAGAAAGATTCTGGAACTGGAGTTTACCGTTCTTACTGCACCCAACGCAGAACAGGGCTATCCACTATTACAGAACAATGAAGTGGGAGTATTAATTTGTAATGAAGACCTGAGTGGTGAACATGGTTTGCAATTTATGGCAAGAATAGCAGATGAGTTCAAATATCTTCAAACTGTGCTGATGAGTGAAGGTGTGAGTGAAGATCTGCTTTCTTTTGCGATAAACGATGTCGGTGTATTGAAATATTTAAAAAAACCATTGATTGAGGATGATGTAAAAAAAGCTGTGGCCAGTTCGTATGAACATTACCTTAAGGCCGTTGAGATTGATACCATCACACATGATTATTTGAAAATTCTTCAAGAAATAAAAAGCCTACCCTATATAGCCAGAAAAATACAGCAGACTACCCCCATACTCATCTCACACCTCTGGACCACTGCTCTCGCGGCCTCTGGCACCATTACAATGGTATTCACTATTTTATTCATTGTCGGAATAACCGTATTGATTGTGCTGTATATATTGAAGAACTTTCTTGGGATAGATGTTTTCGCTGAAAAACACTTGCTCGATTTTCTCTCACGCGCACATCGTCTTCTGTATCACCGCACGTTGATAGGGTGAATAATAATGACAGATACATACAGATTCGCTTCTGTCTCCAACTACTCCCTAAAAGCTCTGAGGATGCCTTTCATAAATTGAGACAGCCATCTTTTCCGCTCTCTCAATTTGATAGTCACATCGCAGACAACAGGGCCTCTTTTTCGCAACCATTATTGAAACATCAATATCTTAACTGATACAACGCCATCCTGGCATAGCTGTTGCTCTCTCCTTTAGAGATAATCCCCAAAAAAGTCATTGTGCCGCAAGAGGTCTTAATATGGTCAGTTCGAAAAAAGAGCCAGGCGACAATACAGAAGAAATCAGGCGGTTGGAATCCACTCTGCAAGACCATCTCGGACACCGTATTCTGCGGAGTACTGCCCCACTTCGAATCTCTCTAAGGGACTGGTTGTATATGACAGTTGAAATTGTCATCAGTCTGCTTGTCGTGGTATTTCTGGCCCTACCTGTCTTCATTCTACTCCTCTTTGTAAAGCTCATTTCCGGCAGAAATATTTTTTCAGGAAAGGAAATTATCGGATACGAGGGCATCCCAATAACCATCAACTATTTCAATGTCCCTTTCAAGCCGATACGCAGTCTTGCACTCTACTTTTATATCCTCTCCGGAAAGCTTGCCCTTATTAGTACCAGCATGCGGAAAGATATGACTACCAATTCCTCCCTTGAAAACAATTACCTCCATCGATTAAAACCGGGAGTTTTCTCCCTCTGGCAGGTACGCAAAAACAGCAACATAGCTCACGAGGGCCAGACAAAAACTGATTGGGAATACTGTTTCACCCGACGGCCCGCCGCTGACCTGCTGTTACTTCTACGCTCAGCCCCGGCCTATCTCTTCGCAAGCTCAATTCCGGCTGAAGCAGATTTCATCAATCTCCTTGATGTGACCTTTTCCAATATTTCCATGATGGAGGCTGTACAGCGGATAAAGGAAGCAGCGCAGGAGCCAGAAAAGACTCAATCAATTTTCTTTGTTAACCCTGACTGCCTCAACACATCATGCACAGACATTGAATATCTAAAACTCCTGCAACAGGCAGATTACGTATACCCCGACGGTATTGGTATCGCAATTGCCTGCAAAATACTTGGTACTCCCTTAAAGGAAAATATCAATGGCACCGATATGCTCCCCTTTCTCTCAGAAATGGCTGCACAAAATGGTTTGTCTTTTTTTCTGCTCGGCGGAAAACCCGGTGTCGCCGAGACAATGGCCACCAACATGGAACAGAAATTTAATGCAACCATAGCCGGCAGCCATCATGGTTTCTTTGACCACGATTATAAAACTGATCAGATTATCAAAGAAATTAACAACTCCGGAGCTTCTATCCTGCTTGTGGCTTTTGGTGCTCCTTTACAGGAAAAATGGATCTCTGAACACCAGAAAGACCTTAGGGCAGGAGTCGCGCTGGGTGTCGGTGGCCTTTTTGACTTTTATTCAGGCAACACTAAAAGGGCACCACGATGGCTGCGAGAAATAGGACTGGAGTGGGTTTACAGAATTTTACAGGAACCTGGGCGCATGTGGAAACGCTATGTAATCGGTAATCCACTCTTTCTTACCAGGGTTCTGTTGTGGAAAATCAGGAAACGCAGGCAACAAAGGAGCACATCATGACCAGAAAAGACGACTCCCGAATGGAGCAGGCAAACAACCTCTCGGCAACCCTTACAGACAGCCGGTACAGAAAAAAGCTGCTTGTATTCCGCCACACTGTCAGGTTTGCTCTGTTAATCAAACGGATCTTTGATCTCTGCTGCTCAACTATACTTCTCATCCTGTTCTCCCCCGTATTTGCTCTTACCGCACTCGCTATCTACCTTGAGGACCCCGGCCCGGTTTTCTATAACCAGATTCGAGTTGGCAAGGATGGAAGATATTTCAGCTTTTTTAAATTCCGCTCTATGATTATCAATGCAGATAAAATCAAAGAAGAGCTTGCCGCACAAAACGAGTCCAAAGAGGGGGTTCTTTTCAAAATGAAAAACGATCCACGAATCACCCGCACGGGCAGAATCATCCGTAAATTCAGTATAGATGAGTTACCACAACTGGTGAATGTGCTCATCGGTGATATGAGCCTGGTCGGGCCGCGGCCAGCATTACCTGCAGAAGTTGAACAGTATACCCTTGAACAACGAAAGAGACTTCATGTCATCCCTGGAATAACCTGCATCTGGCAGGTGAGCGGCAGAAGCGACATCCCCTTCACCGGTCAGGTACGACTGGATATGCAATACATCGGAAGTAGCAGTCTCTGGGAAGATATTAAAATTCTAGCCAAGACTATTCCAGCAGTTATTACCGGTAAAGGAGCGTACTAAAATGAAAATTGAACACACCAGCCAGAACACCATTCAGGTATTCAAGTTTATCGGTCGCCTCATCGCCAGTGAAGTAAAAGCTGTTCAGCCAGAAATACTCAGCAAGCTCGAAATCTCAAGCAATATTGTCATAAACTGCAGTGAACTCGAATATATAGACTCAAGCGGATTAGGTATCCTAGTCTCTGGATTAAAACGTGCTCTCAATTTGAACGGTGACCTTCGACTCGCAGAAGTCATGCCAAAAGTCGCTATGATGCTTGAGTTAACCAGAGCTGACAAGGTCTTTAAAATATATCCGACAGTTGCGGAAGCTATCAGTTCATTTGAAACACATAATCCTCAGCAAGAAGGTATCTGATATGCGAGCCCTCATCTGTATACGCGAAAAAGATTACGCCTGGGTTACCACTACTTTTCCAGGCAGGCATCCTGCAATGATCAGGATATGTAACAAACCTCTCCTGGAGTACCTGATCGATTTTGTAATCCTGAACGGTTGCACCGAAGTTCGTCTCATTCTGGATGAGCCATCCGCTGAAATCGAGCGCTACTTCGGTTCAGGCAGCCGTCTGGGAATAGAAGTAAGCTTTAGCAACTCAAAGCCTTCAGATTCTATTGACACTCTACTTGAGAAAAACTCAAAGTTTTGTCAGGATGAGCATCTCCTCATCCTGGATGGATTCTTTTTTATTCATTATGACAAGGAGCAGGACTATCGTAACTGGCAGGAGATATCCTATACCGGAAGAATGAGCAATTGCCCAACCGGAACAGTACTTTTTGTCAAAAACAGTGCAGAAATGAAAAACATTTCCTCAGTCCTGACTGAAGTAGAATTTGCCCTTTCTGCACTGGAATCCATTGAGGATATTTTTCAGATAACAATGCAGGTCCTTGCCGCCGAGCAAAACCATTATGTATTGCCAGGATATAGTGCAGATAAAGGCATCATACTTGGACGTAATGTTGAAATAGGTAAAGACGTGACTGTCAACAGCCCGGTAATCATCGGCAACAATGTCCGTTTACTTGGCGAAGCTGTGATCGGCCCTTGCGCAGTCATAGAGAATAACGTCATCATAGACTCAGGCTCTCAAATAGAGGAGAGTTGTGTTTTTGAAGGCAGTTATCTGGGGCGTGATCTGTCCGTCCATTCCAAAATAATCAGTGGAAAGACCATTTACGATGGTTTAAGCGGTGAAAGTCTCAATATCACAGATGCCTTTCTTCTCTCAGAAATTCACCCCGTTTTGCCCTGGCAATTTCTTCGCCGACTGACGTCAAGCGTTTCAGCCATGGTGCTCACCTTACTCCTATGCGTCCCTTACCTCTTTATTGGTCTCCTGCTCAAATCCAAGGGAGATTACCACCGGTTACAGCTTGACTACTACTGCGGACACAACGGAGAGACACTGCAGGTCAATACCATTGTTTCAAACAACCAAACCTTCATCGGTAAACTGTATTCCACTCTGTATCTCGACAGAATCCCACTCCTGGCACAGGTCATACGCGGCAAGATCAGACTTATGGGTAATTCTTTACTTCCTGTAACCGATGAGAATATGCAGCTGCTTAAGGATTTTCCTGAATACGCACCCGGAGCGTTCTCCTACTCTGAAGCAGACGATATAACTCCGGGTACAATTGAGTCAGAGGTTGCTGAACGATTCTACGCTGCGCATCGCAGCGTTATCCTTGACCTCAGAATGCTGGCTAAAATTTTTTTCACAGGCCCATACAGCAAAAAACACCAATTATAGGCGTGACAATGAGTTCAATTAATGACAACGTTTACTACCTCGCCTATTGACTTAGTGTTATTCAACCACAAATATCCTAAATTAAAGAATTTAGGACTACATGCTACAGAAGGAGTCCATAATGAATATAGACAGCAAAACCGAAAACAACGTTGCAATCATCACTCTCTCCGGCCGTTTTGACTCACATACAGTCAAGAACTTCAAAAGTTCTATTACCAGCCTTATCGAGTCACATGTAACAAATTTCGTTATAGACCTTGCTGCAGTAACGTATATCGACAGTAGTGCTCTCGGTAACCTTGTTTCTTTTCTACGGTCAGTCCGAGAAACCGATGGGGATATTAAGATAGCATCTCTTACAGCTAAAATCAGATCAGTCTTTGAGCTCACACGACTCCATCAGGTTTTCGATATATACGATGATCCAAACTCTGCGGCCCGAAGCTTCAGTATTGAATAAAACTACAGGAGATACAGTATGAAGCTGGTTGAGATCAAACTCAGATCCACACTTGAGCATGCTCAACTTGGTTCTGTCGCAGCCGCCCATATCGCTCGAGTATACTGCAGTTTAGCTATGGGACTCGGACCCGATGCAGATAATTCCTTCATACATGACGTTGAACTGGCCGTCGGTGAAGCATGCACTAACGCTGTTCGGTATAACCCAGATCCGAATGATAGCGACCGTGAAGTTATGCTCAGTTTCAAACTCGATCACAATCAGTTGGTAATTACCATCAAGGACCAGAACAAACCTTTCAATTTTAATGAAACGCCGGAACCTGATTTTGCATCAGTCCCCGAAAACGGGTACGGCATACACCTGATGAAATCAACGATGGATAACGTCAGCTATTCCCATGAAAAAGGCTGGAATACCATCACTATGACAAAAAGATTGAAGTTAAAATAAGTACAAACATGAGACACGATACTACTGACTCATAGTCAAACGAGCCTACGAGCAAGTGGTAGAAAAATAGCGGAAAGCCTCATTTTTTTTGCAGTAAAGAGTTTGCCCCAGGACCCTTCAAACCAGAACCGACGTTACTTTTTTCCTGAGCAGTAGCAACGGTTGCTCTACCCGTCTATGAACATATAACGCCAGGTAGATAGACCCGAAAAACCATAAAAAGATTAAAATCACGCTATGCCATATTTCCGATGTGGCCAGAGTTGTCCATAATTCACCGACCATCAGCAACACCGGCAGGTGTACCAGATACAACACATACGAAGCATCACCAAGTTGCAATAAAATCTTTCTGATTATTCCCTGCTGTTTGGGTATCCCGCCTACCAATTCCAAAACCACTGCTCCATACAGTATGAGTCCCATGGGCGGCATGCTGAGTACGACCCGTAACCAGTTACTCGGAAACGGGGGAGCATTTGTGTATACTCTGTAGACAGCGATGCATAACAACCATACGATCCCACACCACAGGGTTACTCTACCCCAGGCTCTGGTTCCACCAATAATCAATAATCCGATACAGGCCCCAGCAATGAACTCAACCGTCAGCGGATGAAACAGGATATCTACCAGTGGATGCAGTGCGTTCATCCCCGTTGATGTTCCAATCGTCAAAAGAAAGAGCCAGACCATGAGAAAGCAGGCAAGCCCGGAGCGCTGGAACAAAAGAGATATCGCAAATGCAAGATAGAAATAAACCTCATGAATCAGTGTCCAGGCAACATTCAGTACAGGAAGATTCCCGTGTGGTAGCAGTAACATATCAAAAAGCAATGTGGAGACGTTAACCTCGTCAGGTAACACTATCCTTTTCAGGATACAAAGCAGAAGAGTAGCCGCCATCACCAGCCAGTACATCGGATAAATCCTGAAAAACCGCGTACGAATAAAGATGAGTGGATCCCTCTTTTCTGGCAATCGCGTGGTATATGCCATAACGAAACCGCTGATAAGGAAAAACAAGTCTACACCGGTATGTCCGATATCAAATGAGGCTGGAATTAAACCAGGCGCTCCAGCATATTGTTCTTCTTTGCTATTAATATGCAGAAGCAGTACCATCAGGGCGGCTATCGCACGAAGAATCTGTATGTTATGAATATATCGGGGAAGAATCATGCTTGTCCTGTAAACACCAGCAAGGTCTTTCGCTCTGGTTTCGTAATGTTCTGCCGGCAACCAACTCAGTGTCCCAGCAGAAGATTATGGAATCAATAGTAATCTGCACCAGCATCACCAATAGGCCACAACTGTGGTAAATGTGACGCGTAAAATTTAAAAGCAGTTAACTTCAACATTTTGCAGAATTTAAAAAAACACATTACATAGTAAGGTTCATTATTATTTTGGCTATTTGCCAATACAGAGGAGAAATACATGAAAAGAACAATCGTTCTGATGGCCAGCCCAAGACTACAATCCAATACAGATATGCTGGCTCATAAAATAATTGAAGGTATCAAATCGGTGGGAGCACCGGATGATGTTATTGAACAGATTGATCTCGTAGAGATGCAGGAGTTTGTCTGCTGCGCCTGTGGACGTTGCCGGGCTGCGGGTGAATGTCTGCAGTTTCCACAGGTAACAGAACAACTTGAAAAAATTAAAGCTGCCGATGGGTTGGTTATTGCTACCCCGGTCTGGTGGCTTGCACCATCAAGCTATTTGAAAATTTTCCTCGATCACTGGGGAGCATTCCTCCGACCCGACTACTCATCCAGAATTGCCGGGAAACGCGCAGTCATCACTGCCTGTTGTGGAAATCCACAGGAAAATCTCGCTGAGAAAGTATGTGATGATCTTGGCCAGATTCTCTCTTTTCTAGGGGTGAAAGTTGTCGGAAGCCTGAGCGTAATGGGCGTTGCCGAATACGGCGCGATTGCCAGCGACACACAGAGTCTTGACAGTGCATTTGAGTTAGGTGCAGCACTGTACACCAAGTAAAAATTTCCGAAATACGCAGTAAAAAAGCCGGATGCTACTTCTAGCAGGATCCGGCTTTCTCATTACTGCAGAACGTGGTTTATTTTTCTGTATATTTTTTGAATTGCTCTATCTGCGCTTCGAGTCCAATAACCTGGTCAACTGGCAGAACAAAAGCGATTCCGGTTCCCGGTTTTTCAAACTCTCCCACCCTGCCGATTGTCTCAAGAATTCGCTGCACCAGATGTTCCTCAAGTAAAAACATGATGATATCTGTCTGTGCCTCAAGGCTTAGCCCGAAAAAGGTCTTTGCCTCACGCATCCCTGTTCCACGTGCCGGAATGATTGTTGCGCCCGTAGCTCCTGCGGCCTTGGCAGAGTCAACGATTTTGTCGGTCAGAGTGGTCTTGACCGAAGCCAGGATAATCTTGAACCTCATTTTACTTCTCCTTTCTTGACGTAGTGTATTTCTCTGGTGCTAAGCCACTGCGCACACTGGGCATAAGCGAGAACTGTAATTATTGGAAAAAGGCTGGCAAAAGCAATCAAACCGAAACCATCAATTGCCGGATTACGACCCGGTACGGAAGCAGAGAGCCCGAGTCCAAGCGCAGCAACTATCGGCACAGTCACAGTCGAAGTAGTTACGCCACCAGAGTCGTAGGCCAGGGGAATAAGTGATTTTGGCGAAAAAAACGTCTGAACAATCACAATCAGATACCCTGCCATGATATAGAGATAAAGCGGTGTCCCGGTCACAATCCTGAAAGTTCCGAGGCAAATCCCAAAAGCTACACCGATAGCCACGGTTATACGCAGTCCCCAGGCACTTATACTTCCACCGGAAACCTCACTGGCTTTAAATGCCACAGCAATGAGAGAGGGTTCTGCGACAGTTGTTGCAAAACCAATCATGGCGGCAAATACATATATCCAGCCGTAGGTTGTCCAGTCTGTCAGGTCGACCGAAGCTGCACTACCCTGGAGAAAAACCGGGTTCGTCAACTGTTCCGCCATAATCTTTCCAAGCGGGAACAAGGCTTTTTCAAGACCTGTAAGAAAAAGCGTCAACCCCACTAGAACATAGATGCTGCCAACCACAATCCGCTTGAGATTCGAGATGGGTTCCTTGATGACAAAAACCTGAAAGAATCCGAACAGCAGGACAATCGGCACAAGATCTCGACTTGTAAGCAAGAGTGTTTTTAAAAAATCAATCAACAATTCCATTGTATTGTTCTCCTAAACTCCGAAAACCACAACACCGTAAATCATTACGAACATCATCGGCAGAAGTGAAGCAAACGCTATCAGGCCGAAACCATCCAGCAAGGGATTACGACCACGGATAACAGTTGCAAGGCCAACTCCAAGTGCTGTAACCAGCGGAACGGTAATCGTCGAGGTTGTGACACCACCGGCATCATAGGCAATGCCAATGATCTCTTCAGGGGCAATGGTGGTAATAAGCATTACCAGCACATAACCACCGATTATCAGATAATGAATAGGCCAATTGAGAAGAATACGCAGAACTCCCAGAAGAATTGCAAAGCCGACTGAAAAAGCAACGGTCATCCTGAGTCCCAGAGCATAGCGTGAAAGAATTTCCGGATTGTTAGCAAGCAAACCACCTTCCATAGCAATTTGTGCGGCTTCTTTCGAGATAGCAATAAGCGCCGGTTCAGCGACCGTGGTGGAAAAACCAAGAGCAAAGGCAAAAAGGAGCAACCAGAAAAGACTGCCTTTTTGCGACAGTGCCTGGGCCATCGATTCACCGATAGGGAAAAGAGCCATCTCCAGCCCTTCAATAAACATGCTGAGACCCAGAACTACCAACAGAACTCCGAACAACATCTCGCCAAATTGCGGCAGGGGCTGACGAATTACAACCAGTTGAAAAAAAGCGATCACGACCACAATAGGTAACAGGTCTGTGGCAGCCTGCCGTAATCTGCCAATGACGTATGACAGGGTCTTGGATCGATATATTGAAGATAGCAGTTGCATAGTATTGAACCATAATGAATTTTTTTTGTAATTCCGATCAATATATCTTACAGCATACTACAATAACAATGTATATATGAGGTGTTATGGTAATAAACCCTGCTCACCGGCATTTCTGCCCTAAAAGGCAAAAAAAAACCCCGCCACGAGGGCGGGGTTTGAATATCCAGAGATACTCGGCTATCAGATCTTTGTTACATTTGCTGCAGCAGGACCTTTAGCGCCGTCGACAACGTCGAAACGTACTCTTTCACCTTCCTGGAGAGATCTGAAACCATCAGTTTGGATAGCTGAGTGATGTACGAATACATCCTTACCGCCGTCCTGCTCGATGAAACCAAAACCTTTAGAATCGTTAAACCATTTTACTGTACCTTCAGCCATGTTACTACTCCTTGTTCGTTGTGCTCTAATATTGCACGGTTTTCGTCGGCTCCGCTGCGGAGCCATGGTATAACGCCGATCTGCCGTTATGACAGGTCAGCAAGCTCTTGTAATGCAATCGGTTTTATTACCGTTTGCATTGTGCAGCCAAACCGAAAACACCTGAAGATGTTGTCCGACTTCGCCGACTTTTCCCTGCTGGTCGAGAATTGTTTTTACTCCCGGCAGGTATCTTTTTCTGCTCATTTGCTGGCCTGGCTGCCTCATCATCCTTAGCAATGCGAGGAAGAGAAACAGTTTGCCGCTGCAGTTTTTCATTCAATGATCGTTCAATGACACGAATAATTCTATCATCTTCACGGGTTGCAAAGGTAAAAGCTTCACCTGTACTGGCTGCCCTGCCGGTACGACCGGTTCTGTGAATATACGCTTCAGCAGTATCCGGCATATCGTAGTTAATGACATGAGATATACCTGTGACGTCAATACCACGAGCTGCGATATCTGTGGCAACGAGAATTGTGTAAGTACCATCTTTAAAACCATCGAGGGACTGCTGCCGTCTGCTCTGGGACATATTTCCCTGCAATGCGGCCGCCTTGTACCCCATGGTCTCAAGTTGAGTAGCCAGATTTCTCGCTTTATGTTTGGTACGGGTGAAAACCAGTGTGGTTTTCAAATCCTTTTCCTGTAGCAAATGGACAAGCAGCCTGGTTTTCTGTTTCTGATCGATATCAAACAGCGTATGTTCAACACTTTTCGCAGGCTGAATACGACTGATCTGCACAGTTTTAGGATTGCGCAGGATATCTTCGGCAAGATGTCGTATTTCCTGTGGCATTGTCGCCGAGAAGACCAATGACTGACGCTGACGCGGCAGAACTCTCAGAATACGGCGAATATCAGGCAGGAAACCTTTATCGAACATATGATCAGCTTCATCAAGCACCAGATGTTCAACCCGGCTTAAATCAATAGCCTTATCATTTAAGATATCAAGCAGGCGGCCCGGACAAGCAACCACAATATCAACACCCTTTCGAATTCGGGAAATCTGTACATTCTTGCTGACACCACCATAAACAGCAAGTGTACGCAAACGCGTACCTGCTATTACACTTAAGGCAAAGTCATTTATCTGCTCGGCAAGTTCTCGTGTAGGTGCTATAACCAAAGCCTTCACGTGCTTGCCCTTGCTTTTCAGCAAGTGCTGAACCACAGGCAGCATAAAAGCAGCAGTCTTCCCTGTACCCGTCTGCGCCAAACCGAGAAGATCATGACCTTCCAGTATCGGTGCAATGGATTGTTGTTGGATTGGTGTTGCTGCAGTGTAGCCACATTTCCGAATTGCTTCGAAAATTTCCGGGCTAAAATCAAAATCATTAAAACTCATGTTTGCTCCCAAGAACAAGTGTCATTCGACTCGGCAGTCGGCACCCCGCAACAGAAGCGGGATAGAATTTCCGGAAGCAAAACGGTCTTGAACTCTGAAATAAAGGTATAGAACTGTCGCAGTGCGACAATATAAACGTGCTTTCCAGAGGAATACCCGCCGACAAGCGTCTGGCGTCATTTCTTTTATTGGGTACTGGTCTGACTGGCACGTAACTCAATGTGTAATATGAAGTAGGTAGGGTATTTTCTTGCAATGCACTGACCGATTTAGTCCTGAAGCATTATCGATTCGCGAAAAATAATTCCCGCAGAAGATACTATATCATCAACGTTGGCAAGAGAACTGTGTTGTCCGGAAAGTGTACTTGTTATGATTTGCAAAGGTGCGATACCCATTAAAAATTCTTCAGCAGGTCCCCTTGGTTCTTTTCTCATCAGGAAACTTTTTTGGGTTCGTTCATGTGAAAGTGTGGCAGAGGATATGTGCTTTTATATAATCTTGATTCAGACTATAGGTTATACTGCATACTTTCACAAGACATATTTAACAACATAACCTTTTTTTATACCATGGCTCTCCAGGATTTGCACACTTTTATGCTTTTTTATATCTGAAATAGCAGAAGATTTTATCTCATGCTCTCTTCTGCAACTACTCCAAGCAGTCATGTTTTAGACGTAGATTCGAACAGAAAACTAAATACACCCAACAAAACTCTCCCAGATAATGTTGAGTACGGATGAAGCCTTTTCTAGCATTCCTCAATGTCTATTTCGTTTGTAAAAATAGATCATAACCAGCAATTTAGCCCGTTGCTCGCCTACACTTCTACCGGTATGAGCAATGCGCGAATCAAAATACGTATTATCCCCCTCTTCCATAAGAAAGGTTTTTTCTCCGTATTTGAACTCCATACACCCTTCCAGCACGTAGATAAATTCCTCCCCCTCGTGCTGAAACATAGAAGCGAATTCATACGGCGCATAAATAATAAAAGGCTCCATGTTTTTGCCGGGCTTTCCGGCTGCAAGCACCTCATAATCGTAGCCGATATAGCTGCTGCTTTCCCTGATGATTCGCCCTTCCGCCTTCTTGGACACCACAATCGGCAAATCCTTCAGCGGATTCACATCTTCTCGCAAAATATCGGTTATTTCCACCCCAAGAGCATCTACAATCTTACTGAGGGTTGAATATGGAGGAGCTTTCTCGGATCGTTCCACTTTGGACAGATACCCTTTTGTAAGCCCCGTTCCGTCCGCCAACTCCTGCAAGGTCCTCCCTTTCAACATGCGAACTTTCTTGATATTTCTCGCTATCGTTTTTTCGTCCATGCCTCTTTTCCGATCATTTTTGTAGCAGTGACTCCAGGTATGTTGCAGGATGCTTCATGACAATTCTATCCCCTTCCGTCAGTTGCCCTTCAAGATTAATCCTGCAGACCGGACAATCAGTAAGCCATATCCCTGCACCGGTTTTACGCGCATTATCAATCTTACCTGATACCATTTTCGCAGAAACTTCGGGATATTCATAAAAGAAGGTTCCTCCTCCGCCACAGCAATCCGTGCTGTCCGCTGCCCGAACGTAATGAATACCAGGGATCTCCTGCAGCACTCTCTCGGCTGAGACGAAAGTATTTTTCAAGTGACAGGGTACATGATACGTAACGACTTCCTGACTCTTCGTATCCTTTTCGTTAAACTTCAGCAGGTCAATGCGCTCATAGATAAATGACATAAGATCCATTGTCTTTGCAGCAATTCTAACGGCAGCGGCATCATCCTGTCCAAACCGGCGCATCATCACCGGAAATTCCTTTCTCAGTGCAGAGCCACATGTCGGACAATCAACAATTATAGCTTCAACATCCTCTCTGTCAAAACAGCCCACATTCGTTTCGATATTGGTCCGTGCCTGTTCAACGCCACCATGGTAGAGCATGGGGATCGAACAGCACTTCTGCTTTTGAGGGATAATGACTCTATATCCCATTCTGCTCAACAGACTGATGGTGGCAAAACCAGTCTCATCATAGATATGATGAGTAGCACAACCTGTGAAATAGAGTACTGTCCCCAGCTCTTCACCTTCGGGCGGCAACTCTTCAGGCACTGACGATCTGAACACTTTCCTGTTCAGCTTCGGGTATTTTTCGATCTTAATATTACCAAGAGCATACTTCCGCTGGAAATATTCGGGAACAAGACTCTGTCCCACACGAGCCATACCCATCGCCAGACGCAGTCGCTGCTCTTTTGCAAGCAAATACACCAGCCCCCTGATTTCAACCTTATCCCCATGTTTATCAATCAGTTCAGAACGCATATTCATGAATTGAGAATAATGGTCGACACCGGATGGACAAATTGCCGCGCAGCTACCACACATCAGACACTTAGAGATAAGATCCTTCAGCAATGGAGAAGATGGCAGATTTTTCTCTTCGTAAGCTTTGATCAGTTGAATTCTCGCCCTTGGAGAGGCCTGTTCCTCCTTCAACACCTTAAAAACCGGGCATACTGTTAGGCATATGCCGCATTTTCCACAATTACCTGTCACTTTCTGCATCACACAAATTTCCCGGGATTAAGAATATTATCAGGGTCCACAGCATTTTTTATGACCGACATGAAATCACGTGAGTCTTCATCCATCACCAGCGGCAGGAATTCTGCCTTCGCAAGGCCGATGCCATGCTCCCCGGAAAGAGTACCTTCCAATGCCGCGGCAGCAGCAAATATCTCCCGAAAGGCTTTCTGGACCAACTGCCACTCTTCCTGATTAGACCTGTCGGCACAAATGAGGGGATGCATATTACCATCACCCGCATGTGCCAGAACACCTGCCTTCAACTCATACTTATTGGTAATCTCGTAAATTTTCCGCACCATCTCAGGCACTTTGCTCACAGGAACGGTCACATCTTCCGAAAGAATATCCGGAGCTATTTTAGCAAAGACACCATACGCCGCTCTTCTCGCAGCCCAGAGCTTGTCTCTCTCCTGCTGATTCTGAGCCTCTTCCACTGTTACTGCACCATGCTCCCTCACCTTTTCGACAATCATCATCCGTTCCCGCTCGCACGCCTCACGGGTACCGTCAACCTCGATAAGAAGCGTACCTTCCGCTTCACGTGGCAAACCAAGATGCACAGAGTCCTCAATAGCATTCATGGTCATTTTATCCATTAATTCCATTGATACCGGTAATATCCCTGATCCGATAATATCTGAAACAGCCTGCGCGGTGTTGTCCAGATCATCAAAGCTCACCAGAAGGGTCTGAGTCGTCTCCGGTTGCGGTACAACCCGCAGGATGATTTCAGTAACTAATCCAAGAGTTCCTTCTGAGCCGCAGAATAGTGCCGACAGATTATATCCTGTTACATCCTTGATATTTTTTGAACCAAAACGCACAACTTTTCCAGATGCGAGAACCACCTGCATACCCAGGACATAATCAGCCGTCACCCCATATTTCAGACAACGCGGACCTCCGGCATTGAGAGCGACATTGCCACCAAGTGTTGAGAAGTTCATTGAGCCGGGATCG
>JBFHGS010000087.1:0-17772 GCA_041582995.1 Desulfopila sp.
CATATTTCCAGCCCTTTTGTCACACTGACTTCGTTTCTCATTCAGTTACATAGCGTTGCTATGCTCCTTCATTCGTGCCTTGCTGTGTGCCGAAATTGCTAAGAAATATTACGACATCTTCATGTTTACAGAGCACTAGGCCTCAAACCTGCAAGTGATCACAAAACTCCCAAGCATTGAATACTGAATCGCTCGTAATATCCCGGACTACCAACAGGAAGACCTGTACTACCATATCATTCTGGCAGTACGTTATTGCAACGCACCTTATTTTCGTACAAAACGTACATAAACATTATATTGAGCACGATCAATGTCCTGAGGCAGCAGACTTGCATCAGGAACCATAATTGTAATCACACGGGCCTTTAGCGGGTCTTTCACCTTCTTCTCACGTCTTTCCATACCTGATGGACCTGCAATACCCTTTCTTGGCGGACGGACATTCAATAACTGAGCCCCGATAAGATTACCCTGTTTTTCCTGAGGTTTCTCTGCCTGCTGGCCAAGTGGTGGCATTGAGCCGATGATGATTTCCATACGTGTCACCCCTCACCTTATAGAATCACTGCAATTATACTACTATATAATCATTGCTGTGGTGACTGTCACAAATTGATGGTCTCTTTGACCAGGTGATATCACCACAAACTGCCTCCTCTCTCATGCGCGAGGAGAAATGACTTGATCGCTATTCCCGCTGCAAAGCCTGTCATTCTGCCTTTACTGCCAACGACACGATGACATGGAATTACCAGAGGAATCGGGTTTGTATTTGCTGCCTGGCCAACTGCCCGTGACATGTTCCTCCCCCCGACCTTCAACGCAATATCACCGTAGGTAACAACCTCAGCAAAAGGAATGGCTGCAATTTCCGCCCAGACCTGTTGCTGAAACGGTGTCCCACGAAGGCGCAATGGAAGGTCAAACTGACGAAGACGCCCTGCCAGATATGCCTCTATCTGCTCAACTGCGGCAAGATGCACCAACAGTGGTTCATCCACTGTATCAATAGCCGGATGGTTACCAGTTAATACAAAATCTATTCCGTAAAGATATCTGTCATCTGCATGCAAAACAAAACCGCTGACTGGACAATGTCGGGAAACGGTTATATTGAAGAAATACTTCATAGATAATTTATATTGTGTTCCTCAGTACAGTTGCTGAACGTTTTCCACTGTCGTATATGTACCTTATCAATTCGATCAAGTCACCTTTTCTTGACACCACGTATTAGGCAGGGGTATCTATTATGTTTCACCATCCCCCCCACTTACAGGTCGCTTTATGGAAGATTTACTCAAAAAAATACTTGTACCTATTAAAAACACGCATGTAATTCGGGGCGTCACCATGCCCATCGGCCTTGAGTACCTGCAGCTTGTCGTCACAGGTCCACCTGGTGCCGGTAAGTCGTATTACATCAATCAGATCGGTGGATGGCCCAACGAGGGATATATAGATCTTACCCGTAAAGGCTGGTGGCGCGATCAGACGCTGACCTATCGTCCAAGGGAAGTTCATCTTGGCATGCCCTTTACCAACCACCCTGAAGCACTCACAGTTTTCGACAAAGAATGGCTTGAAGCTTCACCGCCTCCTGTCCTTGACTTTAAACGGGTAAGGATTCCGCCTAGCGGCGATCGCTTCTTTCAAACCAACTGGCGTCACCGATATATTTTTGAATTTTTATTACCTGATGCTGCTCTTATCTTCGAAAGAAGAAAGGCCCGACAGAATCAAGGATATTTCCCGGTAGATACTGCTCTTACCGAAGAGATGGTTATCAAGCAGATTCTTGCATATCAGGAGATTGCTCTTTACATGCATCGTGCCGGCATGAATATTTATCTCCGAAAAGGCCTTGAAGACCGACCAATGCGTATTGCAGAAAAAGGCGTTGCCGCTGTTCCCCGCTGGGCCATAAGCAGCAAACCGCCGCGGCCAAGTCTCAAGACCATCGCTGGATGGAAACAGTTATTCGGTTTTCACCAGAGCAACTGGTTCACTATTACCAATGACGTTCAACGCATCAAAGGTATCAACCGAATCGCCCACGACGGAAAAACATTTGAGATGCTGCTCGGAGACCAGCGACTGTGCTTTCATCCGGAAATACCGCTCGGTGTAAAACGAACATCAATGCAAAAGAACTGGATCATTAACACTCCCCAGGCATGTTCCACTATAGCACCCTGTGGTTTTGTCCGTATAAAAGTCGGAGAGACAGTCATCCTCGGCAGATCAAATACAGAATATCATGATATTCTTGAGTTTTCCAAAAAAGTGGCCAAGCGGCACGTCACCATTACCAATCATAAAGGCGACCTGACCATTACACCGCTGGAGGAGGACATCGGAGTAAAGCTGGTCCGTTTTGACGATCTCGATTATCGCGAACGCGTGGCAGAAAATCGCCATAAAGCATTCATTTCACTTCGTCAGCTCTTTGGCGGGTCTATCGAAATGCTGGAACCGGAGCTTGCTCTTGACAGGATACGGAAGGTCAACGCTCTTATGGAGAGTGAACCGTTAAGACCTCTGACCCGGGATGGAAAACCCGGTGGCATAGTGGACCTGGAACAGAAGGCTGTTCCGGTCATCGTCGGAGATCTTCACGCCATGGTCGACAATTTTCTCAAAATACTCAGTGAGAACTGTTTGCTGGGCTGTCTTCGCTCCAAATCCGTCACCCTTGTTCTTCTGGGCGACTCTACACATTCAGAAAATATGGATGAAATGGAGGACATGGATGACTCCATTCTCATGATGGACCTCATCTTCACGCTCAAACTCAGGTTTCCTGAAAATTTTTTCTATATCCGGGGTAACCATGACAGTTTTGATCAGAACATCAGCAAAAATGGTATATCACAGGGACTATTGATGCAGGAGAGGTTACAAGAGCTACGTGGGGACGAATATGTCATGGAAATGGAAAATTATTTCAGGCAACTGCCCTACATCGTCAAATCCCCCTATTTTTATGCCACGCATGCGGGCCCGCCACGCCTGGCGGCCTCGTATGAAGACCTGGTTCATATTAACGAAAACCCAGAGCTCATGCGGGAAGTTACCACAAACAGATTACAGCGGCCAAATTATCTGAGCGGTTACAATAAAAGCGATATCAAAAAATTCAGGAAAGCACTGGGAATTAACAAAGGGACCGCCTTTGTCGTGGGCCATACCCCTCTCGATCCATTCGGCTCAATCTGGAAAAACGTTGGAGCTATTAAAAACCATCATATTATCTATAGCGCACACCAACAGGGACCTACCATTTTGCAACAAATTAAAAACGAACTGATACCTCTCAGTTATCCTGCAGAACCGTTGAGGAAGCTTATCAACGGGCTTGAATAACGATCTGAAAATTCATGTCTGTCTGCAGTCAGATCCGTATATTTTTTCTTTTTGGTGCTCCTTTATTCACGGAGCACCTCACGATATAATCCCCTTCATTTTGCCAGATTTGTAATGATAACGATAAGACTCTTTCAGCTATTATTAGTTTTGTGTTAGACTTGTGTTAATCTATGGTTAAAGCGTTATATTACGTCATTTTCCGTGTAAATAAACATTGACTTTTGCAGTGGCAATTACACACACTTCAGGTTAGTTTAATCGTTTTTTTAATGCGATTTTAACATTCGCACATTTGTACCTGATCAGTTGAAATTTAGTTAACCAGCCATTTGGCTAAATCCATTTCAAAAGAAGAGGTTAATGATCATGCCCATGCGATCAACCACCCCTTTGTCGGGCCTGTTCCGGCGCTCACCATTCAAACCGATACAGCAACACATGCGTGTTGTTTTCTCCTGTATCTGTCTCGTCCCGCCACTTTTTGATGCAATCTATGCTAAAGATCAGGCTCAAATTGCAGATTTTTCCCGACAAATCAACGAGCTTGAGACCGAAGCAGATAAAATCAAATCGACTTTCCGACTCAATATGCCGACATCGCTTTTAATGCCGGTGGACAGAAAGGATCTCCTTAGCCTCATCAGTGATCAGGACTCAATTGCTGACACTGCTGAAGCCATCAGTCAGATCGTTTCGTTCAGAGATATGGACGTTCCTGAACAGATTAAATCACTGCTTGATGAACTCCTTGAAGGTACAATGGAGATCGCTTCAGATGCCAAGGATATGATCGAACAACTCGACGAGTTGCTCGAAGTCGGATTTACAGGTCGCGAGATGGAAAAAGTCCATTCCATGATCGCTGGTGTTCGCCGCAGTGAACATAATATAGATACAATTTTGCACAGAACTCGCCGAGCCCTCTTCGCAATAGAATCTGAACTTGATCCGGTCTCTGTAATGTTCTGGTATAAAATTATAGAGTTACTCGGGAAGATTTCGGACAAAGCTGAAAACATGGCTGACCGTTTATTGCTGTTCCTGTCCAAATAAGGGGAAGAAATGGAAATTATTGCAACATATGGAACCGCCCTTGTCATCCTGGCGGTAATTTTTGGACTCTTTATGACCTGGGGTATTGGTGCAAACGATCTTGCCAATGCCATGGGAACATCTGTCGGCGCAGGTGCTGTAACCATCAAACAGGCCATCGGCATTGCTATTATATTTGAATTCCTGGGTGCAGTTATTGCGGGAGGTCATGTCACCGAAACGATCCGCAAAGGCATTATCGACCCTTCAGCTATCGCCAACAGCCCCGAAATACTTGTTTACGGCATGCTCGCTGCACTCCTGGCCGCTGCGTTCTGGTTGCTGATAGCCTCAGCAAAGGGCTGGCCCGTGTCAACAACGCACTCTATTGTCGGTGCATTAATCGGTTTTGCCGTGGTTGGCATTGGTCCTGAAGCAGTAAAATGGGAAAAAGTCGGCAGCGTTGTTGCCAGCTGGATCGTCTCTCCTATGGTTGGTGGCACCATTTCATTTCTCCTCGTCATGAGTACCAGAAAACTGATATTCGACACTGAACATCCGCTGAGAAATGCCAAGAAATATGCCCCATTCTACATATTCCTTGTCGGCTTTATTATTTCTCTTGTTACTCTGTTTAAAGGCTTGACTCACCTCAATGTCAACCTCTCAACCGGTCAGAGTTTTGGGCTCGCTGTCCTTATTGGTCTCATGACGTCAGGTCTCGGCTGGTTCTTTATTAGAAGAATAAAGGAAGATATCGGAACAAACCGTGACTTCCACTTTGCCAGCGTTGAAAAGGTTTTTACGCCAATGATGCTGTTTACCGCCTGCGCCATGGCTTTTGCCCACGGTTCAAATGACGTTGCCAACGGCATCGGTCCCCTCGCCGCAGTTGTCAGTATTGTCTCTTCTGGTGGCGAAGTAATGCAGAAATCGGAGCTTCCACTCTGGGTCCTGCTTCTTGGTGGTGGCGGAATTGTTCTCGGCCTTATCACCCTTGGCTACAGGGTTATGCTGACAGTTGGTAAAAAAATCACAGAGTTGACGCCGTCACGAGGCTTCTGCGCCGAACTTGCCGCAGCAACCACCGTTGTACTTGCCTCCCGCACCGGTCTGCCGGTATCCACTACACATATTCTCGTCGGTTCTGTTCTTGGAGTAGGACTAGCCAGAGGTGTCGGTGCACTTGATCTCAGAGTCGTACTCAATATCATCATTTCCTGGTTGATTACCCTTCCGGCAGGTGCCATTATGGCTATGTTGTTCTTCTTTACCCTTAAAGGTATTTTCGGTTAATTGCAGTCAGGTTCACCCCTTCCCAAAGGACCGCTGCGGCTCTTCCGTAGTGGTCCTTTTTCATTAGGATTATTTACATTTTACTGTCAGGCCCCTCATTTCCCAAAGTGTTATTTGCTTGTAATAGAGGTCCAACTGTTGTAGCGTTGCTGGTGTCCTAACCAAAATCAGATCACGCATAGTGTTTCTCGACAACCTACTTGCATTCTCCTTTGCATTTTCGATGCCGATTAAGATTCGTGCTGGTCACAGCTCCAAGGAGAACATGAGTGAAACTCTTTATCGGCAACCTGCCTTACGACATTTCCGAGGCAGAAGTCCTCGAACTTTTCACCCGTTACGGAGAAGTGGTGAATAGCAATCTTGTGACTGATCATTTTTCCGGCCGTTCGAAGGGTTTTGCCTTTGTAGAAATGTCTAATCGCTCAGAGGGACATCTCGCGATGGAAACACTGAATAGACAGGAATACAAGCATCGCCAACTCGTTTGTCGCGAAGCAAAGCCCCAGAAAAAAGGAAAACGGCGCAGATAATACACACTACGCCACGAGAGAAACATTGACCCGGGAGTCATTTTCTCCCCTGACCCAATGTGTTTTTTCGAGCTTAATGCCTGAACATTTGTTGCAGGCAACATTACCGGCTTATATAACGAGTCGGTGCTTTGGTCACACAGACCGGAGCAATTGAAAAACAGGGTATACGACCCAACTATTACACAGGAGTATCAGCAATGGCAGAAGGTACAGTTAAGTGGTTCAACGATGCAAAAGGTTTTGGCTTTATTGAGCAGGATGGTGGTCAGGATGTATTTGTGCATCACTCAGAGATACAGACTGATGGGTTCAGATCTCTTGCCGAGGGTGAGCGTGTCAGTTTTGAAGTAACCGACGGACAGAAAGGTCCGTCAGCAAAGAATGTTCGAAAGATTTAATCTTTTTAATATTTTGTGCTTCGTGCCGCGACAACCGGAAATTTCGGTTGTCGCGGCATTTGTGTTTCTACTGTTTTTTCTGCCCGAAATATACGGCCCCGGATTCTTCTGAATCGGATCTCAAACGCACTCAACGATCAGTACTTCTCATGGAGAGTGTGTCAATGAACTGCAGTTATTCTGCTACCGTTTCGCCACTCCCCGTATATGTCCCATAAAATCTCTCCAGATAGGCGCAGCGGTCCTCCCGCCGTTTTCACTACTTCCCAGCGTTTCATTAAGGTCATGACCGACCCATACACCAGTAACAAAATTACCATTGAAACCGACAAACCAGGCATCCCTGTTATCATCAGACGTACCCGTTTTTCCGCCGGTAATACCAGGCAGACCTGAAGCGCGTGTCGCGGTACCGTGAAGCACAACACCCTCAAGCATATTCCGCATCTGTAATGCAGTACCGGCCGGCATAGCCTGCTTTCGAATCTGCTCATCAGATTTGAGCCTTTTTCCCTGATAGACTATATGGTCAATAAAGGTAGGTTCGATGTATCTACCTTCATTGGCAAACGCACCATAAGCCGCAGTCATATCAAGCAACGTGACATCCACTGCTCCCAAAGCCAATGAAAGATCTGGAGGCAGATTCGCAGAAATACCTGCGGCAATGGCCATCGCATGTACTTTTTTCACACCTACCTTCTGCATGAGGCGCACAGCAGCAACGTTATACGATTTAGCGAGGGCGGTTTCCAGGGTAGTCTCACCATGATATTCACCGGAGTAGTTTTTAGGCTGCCAGGTCCCTCCCTTGCCACCTGCTATCGCTAACGGAGCATCACTTATATATGATAGCGGCTGCCAGCCACTCTGCAAGGCTGCGGCGTAGACAAATGGCTTAAAAATTGATCCTGCCGGTCTTCGAGCCTGAGTTGCCCTGTTGAACGGGGAAGTGCTGAAATCCACTCCTCCAACCAGAGCTCGCACCCGCCCACTGTTACGTTCAATACAGACCAGAGCCCCTTGCGGTTGACTGCGCTTGCTGCCTTTTTGCAGCGTTTGTCGTGCCTGGGTAGCTTTGACCCCGCTGACCAGAGACTGGTCAGCATCCCTTTGCATATCCTGATCAAGATATGTATAAATGCGAGCTCCGGCCTCCTGCAAAGGGCGGCCTATACGCTCTTCAGCCTCTTTTTTTACGGTATCCAGATAATAACCGTTAACAGCCGCGAACGAACGTTGTTTCGGCCGTGGCAGCGAGGTATTCTCCCAGGCACTTCGAGCAGCTTCAGCACTCACATAGCCATCCTCAGCCATTCTGTTCAGAACATAACGTTGCCGGGCCCGAGCCCTGGAAAAGTGTTTAATAGGAGAATAACGACTCGGTGCCTGAGGGAGCCCTGCAAGCAGTGCCGCCTCTGCCAGATTAAGATCGGCAGCAGATTTGCCAAAATACGTATGGGCTGCAGCTTCAACGCCATAAGCGCCCTCACCGAGATAGATCTGGTTGAGGTAAATGTACATTATTTCATCTTTGGAGAGCAGAGTGTCTATTCTCCATGCAAGAATTGCTTCCTTGAATTTTCGGATATATGTTTTCTCAGGTGTAAGCAACAGAGCTTTGGCAACCTGCTGAGTAATTGTGGAACCACCCTGACTTTTTCGACCACTTCTGGCATTGGCTATTGCGGCTCTTAACACCGAGATAGCATCAAGCCCTGCGTGTTCGTAAAAACGTCCGTCTTCGGCAGCAACGAATGCTTTCGGCAACATCGGACTCATCTCTGCCAGAGAAACCAGAGTACGGTTTTCGGCAAAGACTCTGTCAATGACCTTGCCATGACGATCGTAAATTATACTGGCCTGGGCAGGTGCATACGTTTCAACCGAACGCAGATCAGGTATTTCAAGACTTTTCAGAGTGAAAAGCATAGTTCCCAGAAAGCCGGTAAGCAGTAAACAGATAAAAAAGAGAAAACCGATTATGTGTTTCTCGGTACGCACCTTTTTTCGCGAAGCAGCTTTCCTGGCAGGAGTTTTTGAGCTTTCTGTTTTGTTTTCGTCTGACACAAGGAGAATAGTAATGATAAAAAGTGATTGTTTAGTTATCCTTAAAAAATCTAGATCAATGTACCATTTACCCTTGAACACGCAACTCTAATTCGTTTTTTTCTCATGTCCAAAATCCGTATCCTGCCAGAACAACTTGCCAATCAGATTGCAGCCGGTGAAGTTGTGGAACGCCCCGCCTCGGTTGTGAAAGAACTGGTTGAAAACAGTCTTGATGCCTCCGCCACCAGAATTGAAATTGAAATAGAAGGAGGCGGAACCAGGCTTATACGCATTATCGATAACGGGGAAGGAATGGATGAAGATGATGTACTGCTCAGTCTCGAACGACATGGTACTTCAAAAATCAGAACTGATGCCGATCTCATCGCTATCGGCACTCTCGGTTTCCGGGGTGAGGCAATACCCTCCATCGGGTCCGTCTCCAAAATGTCTATAACTTCCCGTCGTGCTGAATCCGCTCTCGGTACTCGCGCAGAAATCCACTTCGGCAAGCTCATTAAGGTACATGAGGCCGGGTGCGCTGTAGGCACTATATTCGAAATCCAAAATCTCTTTGGCAAAACTCCTGCCAGAAAAAAATTCCTGCGAACGGTACGCACAGAACTTAACCACATTGATGAGGTTGTTAGAAGCTATGCGCTGGCTAACCCGGAAATAACATTTTCACTCTCCGTCGACGGTAAACGTAATCTTTATCTGGACAACACCCTGTCACTCGAACAGCGTCTGGCCCAAATAATGAATTATAACAGCAGGTTTATTACAATTGGCCAAAGAGAGGCCTCATCTCCCGAGCACAGAGTCTTCGGATTTCTCGTTCCTCCGGAAAAGCTGCATACCGGGCCAGCCCGCCTGCGCCTGTTTGTGAACGGCCGGGCTATCAAGGATCGCATGATGAGCCACGCTGTAGCTGAAGGATTACGCGGCTTTCTGATGAAAGGCAAAAATCCTGCCGGGCTTTTGCATCTGGTACTGCCTGCATCAGAAGTCGATGTAAATGTGCATCCGGCAAAGCATGAGGTTCGTTTTCGTAACAGTCGTGATGTTCACTTGCTCATCAGCCAGGCCGTAGCGAAAGCAATGCAGCAGGAACAGAAGATTTTGCAGACAGCGATGTTCGGACACGCCAGACCATCAGTTACGGCAGTCCCTCTTGAGCGTGATAAACCTGCCAGCAATCCTTTTACCACTTCACAACACGAGGAATATTCAGCAAATCCGGAAACTCCTCTTCAGCAACGACGCCTTTCTTCTTTGTCTGATGCCAATTTTCCGACCAAAGCGCAGAACAATACAGAACAAAGAGCGATCAGACCTGACTCAATCGAAAGACAACCTGAACCAGAAACGACAACGACTTTCAGCCCTGTCCCGGAATTACCTGTTTCAGCAGAACCAGAACCCGGTTCAACCTCTCACAACACGCAAGTTCAGTCTGCTTCTCCCGCCCCGCGATACGAGTCGCCACAACCGGTCTCTCTCTTACCGAAAAAACCTGAGGGACATGGGCTGCAGATAATCGGCCAGTTCGGAGATCTTTATATCTTCTGTAAAAACAGCGAGGGATTACTGGTCATCGATCAGCATGCTGCCCACGAGCGCCTGCTTTACGAGGAATTACGTCAGCAGTATCTGGGCCGGAGTATAGCCAGGCAGAATCTCCTCTTTCCAGAAACTGTGGAGCTGACTCTTTTTCAGCTACAGCTCGTCGAAAAGCACACCGAAGAACTCGAACATATGGGTTTTACGCTGAGGGAATTTGGTGGTAACGCCTACCTTATTTCAGCGGTGCCTGCTCTTGCTGGCAAAAGCAATCCATCGGAATTACTGATAGATGTGCTCGAACAGTTCGGCAGTGAATCAAGCCGCCGCGATACCGGAGACAAAATAGACACCATCCTCGCAACCATGGCCTGCAAGGCGGCGGTCAAGGCTGGTACTGCATTAAATTTTCAGGAAATTGATGCTCTGTTGAACAGAATGTCGAAAGCCGATCTATTCTCCCATTGCCCACATGGCCGACCTGTTGTTAAACAATTCAGTCAAAACGAAATTAAGAAATGGTTTTACAGGACGTAAAAATGAACTCTCAGCAATACCGCAACACCAGATCAATACTTATACTCTTAATAACTGGCTTGTTACTGCTGAGCGGTTGCGCCAGGAAACCTGTCGATAAAATGATGGAAACTACAGCTTATTGCGGTTGTTCATCATGCTGCAGCTGGGAACGCGGCAGCTGGGCCTACCTGAAACTTGACTTCTGGAATCGCTACGTCGCCGGCAGCAATCAACCTTACAGCGGCAAAACCGCCAGCGGGACCAGACCGCATGAACCTCAGCCAGGTCTCTTTTCCGTAGATAGCGTCCAGCATCCGTGGATGATACCTTTCCGGGTACTACCATGGTCAATCTTGCCCAATGAGGGTACAATAGCTGCCGATACCCGCTACTACCCTTTTGGAACACGAATGTTTGTTCCCGGCTATGGTTGGGGCAGAGTTGAAGATCGTGGAGGTGCAATTAAAGGTAGCGATCGCATCGATCTCTATTTTCATTCTCACGAAGAAGCACTGCAATGGGGTAGACAAAAACTCCATGTTCAGGTGCAATATCCGTAAACAGACCAACACTATTTTACCAGCATTCATCACTTTTGAAATTCATCAGGTAGCAATGTAAGCTACATCCTACAACTTGAGCTGTATATGAAAAGTATAACTATTATTGGTGGCGGCCTTGCCGGATCGGAAGCCGCCTGGCAGGCGGTACGTCGTGGTTGCAAAGTCAAACTCTACGACATGAAACCACACACATTCAGCCCCGCTCACAGTTCGCCGGATATGGCGGAACTTGTCTGCAGTAACTCCTTTCGTTCTGATGATATAGGGTCCGCAGTAGGACTCTTAAAAGAGGAGATGCGTCGGTGTGATTCACTTATCATGCAGACCGCATTTGAATGCAGAGTACCTGCCGGTAAAGCCCTGGCTGTTGACCGTGATAAATTCGCTTCCAGGATTACAGAAAGTCTCACTACACATCCGGATATCACAATAATACGTGAAGAAGTTACTGAACTTCCTCCACCATCCGATTCAATCGTCATTCTGGCTACCGGTCCCCTTACCTCTCCGGCACTCACAGACGACCTCATCAAGCTCACCGGCCGGGATAGACTTGCCTTTTATGACGCAATCGCCCCCATTGTCGATGCGGAATCGCTCAACATGGATATCATTTACCGCAAATCCCGCTATGATGACGGCCCCGGCGACTACCTGAACTGCCCGATGGACAAGGACAGTTATGAGCGATTTATTACGGAATTGGCAAATGGCCAGTATTCACCACTGAAAGATTTTGAGAAACCAAAATATTTTGAAGGCTGTCTGCCGATTGAAGTAATACGCTCCCGTGGTGATGAAACTCTGCGGTTCGGCCCTATGAAACCAGTTGGCCTACCGGACCCACGTACAGGAAAAGATCCGCATGCCGTGGTGCAGCTGCGCATGGAAAACAGAGAAGGAACCAGCTATAACATGGTCGGGTTTCAGACCAAACTCATATATAGTGAGCAAAAAAGGATTTTTCGCCTGATACCTGGCATGGAAAACGCTGAATTCGTCCGTTTCGGTTCTATTCATCGCAATACTTTCGTCTGTGCGCCGGAAATTCTTCAACCAACTCTTGAATTCAAGGACAGACCCGATATTCTCCTTGCAGGACAGCTTTCAGGAGTAGAGGGTTATGTTGAATCAGCAGCAATGGGCTTACTAGCCGGCATTAACGGCGCAAGAAAAGCCGTCGGCATCACTCCGACCGTACCTCCTGCTGAGACCTCGCTCGGGGCACTGATTAATCATCTTACCTTGAGCGACCCAAAGCACTTTCAGCCCTCCAATGTCAACTTCAGCCTCTTTCCCGCCTGGGAAAAGAAGGTGCCAAAGCGTCTGCGTGGCCAGAAAAGAGCCGAAGCAGGACTTGCTGCCCTAACCCAATGGATTGTTGACGATAACGTTCGTTAAAACCAGTTCCCCTGCCTGAAACTAAGGTTCATTCAGGCAGGGGATAGAGATTAGATACCAACTGCTGCATACAACTATTACCTGGTGGCTCGGCCAGAATGTCTCTGGACAACACGCTATAGTTCTCTTCTCTTTAAAACATCCACGAACTCTTCCGACGGAACCGGTCGTGAAAAATAGTATCCCTGGGCCTCATCCACTCCATATTCACTTATAATTTCAAGTTGTTCAATAGTCTCGACCCCTTCAGCCACAATCTTGATTCCCAGGCTATGGCCCATCGCAATTATCGCTTTGATGATTATGAGATTTTTCGGCTGTTCAATACAGTTCATGACAAAAGAACGGTCAATCTTAAGCGTATCCACCTTAAACGAACTCAGATAGCTGAAGGATGAATATCCAGTACCAAAGTCATCAAGTGATACCCGAATTCCCATCTCCTTTAAGTGTTGAAGAATTGTCGCAGCATCCTGAAGATTCTGCATGAAAACATTTTCTGTAATCTCAATCTCCAAAAATTCTGCATCCAGGCCAGACTTCTCAAGCGCTACAGAAATAGTTTCCAACACTTTCTGCTGAGCAAACTGATAACCGGAAAGATTCACAGCGATGACTCCAGGGGCCAGGCCTGCATCGTGCCATGTCTGCCATTGTTTACTTGCAGTTTCTACAACCCAGCGGTTGATCGCCACAATCTGGCCGGACTCTTCAGCAATTGGTATAAATATCCCAGGAGGAACCATCCCCCGCTCCGGATGCATCCAGCGGATAAGAGCTTCAGCACCAACGATTCTTCTGGTCGGAACATCCATTTTAGGCTGATAGTAGAGAATAAATTCCTCTCGCTCCAGAGCTCTGCCGATGTCTCTTTCCAGAGAGAAGCGCTCTACCGCCTGGGCATTGAGTTCAGCCCTGTAAAACTGGAAATTATTCCGACCACTGTTTTTCGCCTGATACATAGCGGTATCTGCATGCTTGAGCAGAATATCCCCATCTATACCGTCTACCGGGTACATGCTGATTCCCATACTTGTGGTAACAGTGATTTCATGTCCCTCAATGATATATCGCTGAGGAACCTCCTTAACAATTCTTCTGGCAACCATTGCTACATGCTCTATTTCTCCAATATCACTTAATATAACTGTAAACTCATCACCGCCGAGACGAGCGATCATCTTCTCGGGGTCTTCACTCGCCAGTCGAGATGCAACATCAGTACTGCGAATCGAGTGTTGCAGAGCCGCTGCAATCTTTTTAAGCAGAATATCTCCGATATAGTGACCAAAGGTGTCGTTAATCCGCTTAAACTGATCAAGATCGAGGTAAAGTAAAGCAAATTGTGTTTTATTCCGTTGTGCAGCCACTATTTCCTGGGATAACCTGTTCATGAAAAGCAGACGATTTGAAAGCCCTGTCAAACCATCATAAAAAGCCAGTTTTCGAATCTCCTCTTCAGCCATTTTCTGCAGAGTGACATCCTGCACTGCCCCAAGTAACAGTATAGGCACCTGCTTATCGTTAAAAAGAATCTCTCCCTGATTAAGGATATGACGTTTTGAACCGTCAGGATGCAAAACTTTGTACGACACCCGGAACGGTTTTTTCTTATCGAGCGCCTTCACCAGCTTTTCGCGAACGGCATCCTGCTCATCTCCACCTATGGTCATAAAAAATTGTTCAAAGACAAGTGCCTCTTCCTCTGCCAGACCAAGCAGTTTTCTTGCTTGGGTTGAACAGGTAAAATCGCCGCTCAACAGATCTATTTCCCAGTTCCCTAATTTAGCGATTTTCTGAGTTTTCTCCAACCTGAAGCGTGACATGTTTAATTCCTGAAAGGCATTTCCAGCCCGAAGCATATACCTGGCCCGGTGCCCGAGCATTGCCCAGTTGATAGGTTTTGAGACAAAACCATCTGCACCGACTTTAAATGCAAGCTCAGTAGATTCAATATCATCAAGACCCGTAACCATAAGTATCTGGACGAAATCTCCTCCCAGCTGCTTGCGGATCTCCTTACAGGTATCAAAGCCGTTAACTTCAGGCATTACAACATCAAGCAGAACCAGATCCGGTCGTGTACTGGTAAACATCTTAATTCCGGTACGACCATTTTCAGCAAGTACTATATCAAAACCCGCCTTAGTCAATGCAGCCTGCATAGCGAGACGCATTGACAGGTCGTCGTCAACAATAAGGGCCAGAGGTTTTTCCCGTCTGGGCGTTCTATACATCATATAGCCACCAGTTCTTTGCTCAATAGTTCTTTGACTACTTCGTATTCTTTCAGAATTGCTTCGATCAGGCTTTCTGTATTCTCCAGCATGCCGTCATCACAACGTGCTTCAAGCCTTCTGCACATTTCTGACAATGGCATTGCTCCGACATTGGCACTGCTCGATTTTAACGTATGTGCAGCTATACGCAGCGACTCCATGTTCTTTTCACTTTGAAAATGACGGATAGTCTCCACCAGTGGATCCGAGTTCTTCAGATAGGCATTGAGAATTTTTTCAATAATGGAAGGTTCTCCTTCCATCTGCAGTTCTTTCAGGCCGTTCAGCACAGATAAATCCAGTGTTACGGTATCCGCAGCAGACTCCTGTTTAGTACCAACAGTATCCTCTTTCTTTACTGAAGAACCGGGTATTTTCTGATAGTCATCAATGGTAGTGTTTCTGGAATCCACGTCATTCACCGCCAATGAGCGTTTACGTTTGCCTCTGAACAGACGTAGGAGTAAATCCTGCATATCCTCCTGCCGAAACGGCTTACTCATATAATGATTCATACCTGCGGCAATACATCTATCCCTGTCACCTTCAAGGGCATGAGCGGTCAACGCCACAATCACAGCTTTTTGTTCAGATTCTGTTTCCTTTTCATGCAAACGGATCGCCTCTGTAGCCTGATATCCATCCATCTCCGGCATCTGGCAGTCCATAAAAACGAGATCATACTTCTGCTTACGCAAGGCTTCTACCGCTCTTCTGCCATTATCGACAACCTCGACCTTACAACCGAAGTGATTGAGCATACCCATTGCCACCTCCTGATTCGTCGGATTGTCTTCTGCGACCAATACGGAAAGTGAAAATTTGGGCGTATTATCAGCTATATTATATTTGGTTATTATAGGCTGTTCAACTTCATCATTTTTCAGTTTCAGGACTTTAAGAAATGTTCCATACAGCTCCGCCTGACGCACCGGTTTGGTGAGATATGCCGCAATCCCGCAATCTCGCGCCATTTTCGCATCTCCTCGCAAGCCAACCGATGTGAGCATGATCATCTTTAAAGTACTGAACCTGCTATCGGCACGAATGGTCTTGGCGACCTCCAGGCCATTCATATCCGGCATATGCATATCAAGTACCACGAACTCAAACGGAGTGTTTTCCTCTACTGCAATATGTAACTTTTCGAGTCCCTCCTCTCCACTCGCCGCGCACGCACTCTGCATCCCCCAATGCGCGGTCTGATGCGTAACGATAGCCCTGTTTGTCGCGTTATCGTCGACAACCAGTACTCGTCTTCCTTTGAGTAAATTGTCATTCCTGAGATCCTGAACAGCGACATCAGCCTCACTCGCAGCCATTTCAACATGTAAATAAAACCTAGAGCCCTGCCCCAAAACGCTTTCGCATTCCAACTGACCACCCATAAGTTCCATCAGCTGCCGTGAAATAGCAAGACCGAGACCTGTTCCACCGTATTTACGTGTCATTGAACCATCAGCCTGAGCAAAAGGAGTAAAGAGTTGTTTCCTGCTTGCGTCACTTATTCCTATACCCGTATCCTTTACTGAAACTTTCAGCAGTTCATATCCGGTACGCGTAGGCTCTGTTTCGACATGCACAATAATTTCACCTTTTTCTGTGAATTTAATGGCATTACCAACAAGGTTGGTAATTACCTGCCGTAGCCTGTTCGGATCTCCTTTTAAGGCAGTGTTTGTTTCATCTTCAAAAAGTACTGCCAACTCAAGCCGTTTGGCATGTGCCCTCGGCGCCAGTAACTGCACAACATCTTCCACCAGTAGCCGCAGGTTAAAATCTATCTTTTCGAAATCCAGTCGACCAGCCTCAATTTTGGAAAAATCAAGGATATCATTGATGATCTCAAGAAGAGACTCACCCGATCCCTGAATGGTTTTAGCAAGGCGGGTCTGTTCAGCATTCAGATCAGTTGACTGCAAAAGTTCTGCCATTCCCAGCACACCATTCATCGGAGTTCTGATTTCATGGCTCATATTTGCCAAAAATTGTGATTTGACGCGGCTTGCCTCTTCTGCAATTTCCTTAGCTCTGAGCAAATCAGCAGTTCTCTCAGCGACCTGCTCCTCAAGATACTCATCCCGCTCTTCTATCTGCCCAAGCATCTCATTAAAGCCGCGAGCCAGAAGTCCGAGCTCATCCTCCTGTTCAACAGGAACACGCAGGTTATATTGCTTCTTCTCTGAGACCTTTTTCATAGCCTGGGACAGCGACAAAACAGGTGCGGAAATAATACGTAACATCCGGCCTGAAAAAAACATTACCAAAAACAGAACCGTGCAGTTAATAGCCAAGGTCAGAAGACTTACAAGGATAAGGCTACGCGTTGATTCCTTGCGGCTCACTTCCACCGTCAATAATCCGATTTGTTCTCCCTCAAGCAATATCGATTGGTTATACCGGGCATAATTAAAGAAACTCTGCACACCAGATGCTTCTGTCAGCAGCTTTTCAGGTGAAATATCACCACGTTTATGATCACTGTGCTTAGCGTTGGTGTATGTCGCAAATACCTGACCATCCGGAGTTATGACCTCTGCATGCATAACTGTTGATTTAGCCTGCAGGGATTTCAGAATTTCATGCAAACTTCTCTGATCCTGAAATGCCAGGCTGGCCGTAGAATTCTGCCCTATCACCTGAACGAGAGTCTCAAGCTCAGCCTCAAGCTGGTCACGCACCAGAATCCATTGGCTGATGAGAGAAACAGTTGCAGTCAGAAACAGCGTCATTGTGCAGGCACACAAAATGACGATATTCA
>JBFHGS010000088.1:0-17708 GCA_041582995.1 Desulfopila sp.
CATATTTCCAGCCCTTTTGTCACACTGACTTCGTTTCTCATTCAGTTACATAGCGTTGCTATGCTCCTTCATTCGTGCCTTGCTGTGTGCCGAAATTGCTAAGAAATATTACGACATCTTAATGTTTACAGAGCACTAGGAATTTTAAACCTTACTCATCCCAGAGGTTAGCTAGAGTGTATGGGCTTCCTGCTGGTGCCCAGAAATCTCCTGAGACATACCGCCTGTTACGATCAAGTTCGTTGATCATGTTCATATCCGTTAGGGTGAGGGTAAGATTTCTAGCCTCAAGGTTTTGGATAATTCGAGAAATTTTTACAGATTTTGGAATAACGGCTGTTCCGCGGTTTATTGCCCAGCTGATCAGCACCTGGGCAGAAGTGACGCCGTGATTTTTAGCGATTTGAGCAATAATCGGGTCTTCAAGCAGCACAGGTTCATCAGTAGCTTTCAGGGCTGCTGGTCGGTCGGCTGAACCAAGAGGTGCATAAGCGGTAAGATGAATATCATTGGCCTGGCAGTACTCAAGCATTGCATGCTGTTGCAGGTAGGGGTGCAGTTCTATCTGGTTCATTGCGGGTTTCAATCGACTGTTTTCCATCAGCATTGCAAGTTTAGTAACACTGAAATTGCTGACTCCTATGTGTCTGCATAATCCCTTATCAACGAGAGCTTCCATTGCCTTCCATGTCTCGGTGATAGGCAACTGATCAAAAGCAATGTAATGTTCAGGTTTGGAAGGGTATAGCTGATCTTTGATGATATGAACGGGCCAGTGGATGAGAAAAAGATCGAGATACTCCAGTTGCAGATCGGCAAGGGTCCTTTCAAGTGCCGGCTGTACATCTTCAGGTGCGTGGGCATTATTCCAGAGTTTAGAGGTAATCCACAGCTTGGATCGGCTTATCACCTTGCTCTGAAAAGATTCATGCAGAGCCTTACCTATTTCAGCTTCATTCCCGTATATGGGAGCGCAGTCTATGTGGCGGTAGCCTGCCTTAAGAGCATCTTTGACAGCAGTGTAAACAGCTCCGGGTTCTGATTTCCAGGTTCCGAGTCCAAGGGCCGGCATGAGATCATTATTTTTGAAACGCAGTACAGGCATATGTTCACCTCTGTTAGTTATTTTAATAGAGAGTGTTTCAATAATTCTCCTTTGAGCCTATCCTGCTTTTTGATCATGTGCAATGGTTTAGAGGAGAAAGCAGGAATCTGTTTATACAGAAGAATTTGTCAGCAATATCTGACCATGGCAAAGACGGAAATTGAATACGAATAGTGTTTCTATCAATCATTGCCGACAGCTGGCAGAAATTTCCCAATTCTCACTATGAAAGGGCATATATTACTGCGGCAGCTGCATGTATTTTGGTTGTGTCGTAGAGTGGAACAGGGGTGTTTTCCTGCTGAATGAGCAGACAGATTTCCGTGCAGCCAAGGATGACTCCTTCAGCTCCACGACTGTAAAGATTATCTATTATACGAAGATATTCCCTTCGTGATTCCTCACGTATAGTGCCCTTGCACAATTCCTGGAAGATCACGTTATGAACGATATCCATATCTTTTTCAGAAGGAATCAGCACATCGAGGTCGTGCTTCTCGATAAGCCTGCCCCGATAGAAATCTTCCTGCATTGTAAAGCGGGTCCCGAGCAGGCCTACGGTATGTATTTCATCGGCTTTGATGGCTTTAGCGGTGGCATCTGCCAGATGCAGGACGGGAATGGTCAGGGCATTTTCAATCTGGGTAATTACTTTGTGCATGGTGTTGGTACAAATGAGCAGGAAGTCGGCGCCCGCAGCCTCAACCCTGCCAGCGTTCATCGCCAGGTTTTCACCTACCTGCTGCCAGTCGGCTCTCGCCTGAATCTGCTCAATTACATGGAAATCAACACTCACCATGGCGATTTTAGCGGAGTGCAGGCCGCCAAGCTGCTGGCGTATTCCTTCGTTAATGAGGCGGTAGTAGAGTGCTGTACTCTCCCAGCTCATACCGCCCAGCAGTCCGATTGTTTTCATGATCTTAGTCCTCCTCTGTTTACTTTTAATGAAGAACTCTATTTCTGCAACACAGTGGCAGTAGCGTGATCGCCAACCATTCCATGTTCCTGCGGTGCGGGCTGTTCAGGCAGCCTGGTGTCATGTTTTTTTCTCTGCAGCATCAGAAGATTGCCACTTAAGATCAGGGCAACTCCGCAAATTGCCGAACCAGTCCAGTGATATCCTTCCCAGATGGTTGAAATGGCAAGTGCCACTAAAGGAAAGAGGAGGGTTGAGTATGCCGCACGGTCGGCTCCGATATTGCCGATAAGGGTGAGGTAACAGCCAAAGGCAATGATTGAGCCAAAAACAGATAAGTAGGCTAATGAGCCGAGATAGGTAAAGGTGAGGTCGATATGAAAGCTTTTACCCGAGAGAACAGCCAATAGCAGCATCAGGATTGCACCGTATGTCATGCCGAAGGCATTGGTCTGCACCACAGGCAGTTTTCTCTTCTGATTGCGTGCCGAGAGAATATTACCAAGGGAGGCCAGGTAAGTCGCTACGACACAGAGAAGAATGCCCCGGAGACCATGATTCAGAAGCGTGAATGAAGATATCTCAGGCTTGAAGACAAGCACTATTCCTGCAAGGCCAAGGATGCCTCCGGCGACGACTTTCAGGTCAATTGATGAGCGCAGGAACAGGGCTCCATTGATCATGTTCATCAGCAGGATCGTGGAGAATATAACTGCTGCCAGGCCGCTGGCGATGTAGAGCTCGGCAAAATAGAACAGCAGATAGTTGATGGCAAAAAGAAAGGTTCCCTGTAACGCTATAAAAAGATGCTCTGAGGCTGAAAATCGCATGGGCAGTTTTTTCAACATGCACCAGAGAAGAAGTAACACCGAAGCGAGCGCAAAGCGGTAGCCAACTGAAAGCATCGGGTCGACTACTCCCAGTTGCAGTTTAATACCGATCCAGGTGGAGCCCCAGATGAGAACGGTGGCAGCATAAAAGAGGAGGTTGTTCATGTGACTGTTCCTGAAAAAATGTTGAGACTGGAGCGTTATGGTGTCAGAAGTATCTGGCTCGCCTGATTTCCGGAACAGCCCGTATGAGCTGCGTTACAGAAGGTATGACCTGAAAATAGCATGGCCGATTCTATTAAAACCTGTCCGTGAGAAAATCAGGAGGACTCTGTGCGCCGGATACGTGAGAAAAGCATACAGTGTTCGAGAGAAAAGAACAGATACAGGTTTTTTAAATTTCTACCAGTACAGATTCTGCCTGTTCTGTACTGGTGAGAAAATTTCTTCAGTGGCTATTGCTCAGAATAGTGATCAAGCTGCAACCGTTTTTTGAAAAATGAGCGATACTCGTCCTGGCGGTGACTGACATAGAGGAAGGTTGTACTGCCATCTACAGCGACACTTTCCAGAAAGTCGAGTAATGCTCTTCTGCAGCCGCTGTCGAGTCCCTGAGTTGGCTCATCGAGAATGAGCAGCGGCGGTTGCTTAATGAGAGCCCGGGCAATCAATACCAGGCGCTGATCTCCATATGAGAGTTTTCTAAACGGAGTCTGGGCATGTTCGGCCATATCCATGGCGGCAAGCCATTGCCGTGCCTCTCGTTGTTGCGTCGCAGTTACCCGTTGATAAAGGCCGATCGAATCAAAGAGACCGGAGAGCACAACATGTAGTGCAGAGCCGGGAACCCTATAGCTGCGGTGTATTTCCGGTGAGACAATACCCATGTGTCGCTTGAGTTGCCAGATAGATTCGCCGCTTCCTCGCTGAATGCCGAAAAGGGCGAGGTCGTTGGCATAGCATTTGGGGTTGTCGCCAGTGAGAATATGTAAGAGGGTTGATTTTCCGCAACCGTTATGACCGGTAATAAGGGTGTGTTCCCCTCTGTTGACGACAAGGTTCAGGCCGGTAAAAAGAGTTGTATCACCATACCCGGCAAAGCCATTACGCATTCGGATCAATTCATTCGGCAGGGGTTCCCGGTCGGCCGATTCTTTCTTTTGAAAAGCGTCTGCAAAGACAATCTTCGTACCGTTGTGTTTACTTTCCTGGAGCATTGGCAGAATTGTGGTGAGCTCCCCCTGCTCAGACAGGATACCTTTTTGGAAAACTGCAAGATGACTGCACCACTCAGGGATGTCTTCAACGTTACGCACTAATGCCAGAATTTGCAGATCTCTTCCTTTCAACTGACGAAAGACCTGATCGAGTTCCTTACAGGCGAGCGGGTCGAGGCCGTCATAAGGAGAATCTATGATGAGTGTTTTTACACCACTTAGCAGAGCTTTTAACAACAGGAGCTTTCGAGCCTGTCCGGAACTGAGCTGCCTGTAGCCGGTTTCCATGGCACTGCGCAGTTTGAAAAGATCGATAAGCGGGCTGTCAAGATGATCCCCGGGCAGGAATTCATAAGCAAGGGTGCCTGCGTCTGGTCTGTCGAGGAAGTCTGAGTCATCGTTGCGTATTTCGTCCTCGAATATTTCCTGTTGCACAGAAAAAGATATGATTGTGGGTGCGATGGGTATTTCGAGAGTCTCAGCTTCAAACTGGTTAAGTTCACCTTCCAGTAAGGCCAGAAATTCATTGATGCCTGAGCGGCTGGTGCCGTAGGCGCACCAGAACTCGCCGCTATTGATGGTAAATTCTTCTATCTGTAATCGTTGTTGTTTAAGTCGTGAAATGCGCATGGGTCACATGAAATAAAAATATTTTTCTACTGCTTATCCTCAGCTATGAATTGTGAGGAAGAAGTGGAGGGGGAATACTACACAGGCAGACCTGGTAATGTTGAAGTTGGCATTCTTCTTTATCTCGGGGTGATAGCATGCCGATTCTTGTCGGGTCTGTAATTACATTTCGACTGCATAACTGCTCAGGCAGATGCTCTGTTTTAGTGAAAATGGGATACACGCGGGCACTGCGCTGTGAAAAATACGAGTTGGCTTCTGTTACCCGGGCAGGTCAGGGCAGTGGGCAACTGGATCGTTGAATGGGACGTTTGTTTCCATCCTCATCTACTGCGACATAGGTGAACGCTGCCTGGGTCACCTTGAACTGACGATCCTCGCCATTGGTAGGATGCAGAACCTGTTTTACCCAGACTTCAAGGTGAATAGTGAGTGAAGTTGTACCAACCCGGACTACTTCGCCGTAACAGCAGACCACGTCACCGACATGTACCGGTTTAATGAACTGAATAGAGTCGACTGCGACTGTTACGATTCGTGACTGGGATACTTCTTTGGCCAGTATGCCGCCGGCCATATCCATTTGAGCCATTATCCAGCCACCGAATATGTCGCCGCTCGGGTTGGTATCGGCAGGCATAGCCAGAGTTTGAAGCAGCATGTCGCCTGAAGGGTGTAAGGTATCATTTTTCATAAGGCTACTCTAATCCTCCGGCTGTACAAGTGCAAATCAAATTCACCTGCAACAGCCTATTATCCCATGGTTTTGATTCGTATGATTATTACGCCTTGTGTTGAAAGAAGTAGTTACAGAGAGTTATCTCTGTTGCATCTGCAGAAAGTGCTCAACTTCCGGTATTGCGGCTAAATCATTTCACACTCAATGAAAAAAAAGATAGGCTTAACGAATAGAGTCGGAAGTATTTCCTGCCTGCATAGTACTTAAAAGGAGATAGCCTATGGTGCGCTGGCCGATATATGTACTCGTTGTCTTGTGGTTATCGATATTCAGTTTCATAGTCATCGCGGCTGCAGATGATGTCGTTCTTACTATCGAAGGTCCGGGCGGAAATGAGCCGCTGCCTCTTACTGAAAAACAGATACGCCTGCTGCCGAAAGAATCCTTTGTGACGTATGATCCATGGGACAAACAGGATAGGGAATACACTGGAACCCCGCTCCTCGTCCTGTTAGATCATATTGACCGTTTAGCAGGGGTTACCATTGTCGAATTGGTTGCCCGTAATAACTACAGTGTGAAGGTACGCATCGAGGATCTGCAGCAGTATGGGCATATTCTTTCGTATGAAATGGATGGTAAGGATTATTCACTTTTGAAAGATGATGATAAAGGCCCTCTGGCAGTAGCTATGAGGATGGAGGCAGTTCCTGAAGGAGATACGTTCCTGATAAAAAATCATTTTGTATGGTGGCTTAATAGGATAGTTCTGAAATAATGCGTCAAAATTATCTGCTCATCATTTCTCTAGGTTCGTTGGGGGTGCTTTTCTCCGGGCTTGTTTTGCTGCTAACTACAACAAGTCAGCTGACGAGCGATATCCGTAACGATTACCAGGCCACCTACGATGACATCTTTACTCAGAAAGATGCGATAACGCGCTCTTTTGGGCAGGCATTCCTGGTGCTTGATTATTATAATGGCGGAGAAAATGTAAATAGCGATGACCTGTTGTTCTACAGCAGAGCGGTGGTTGCGCACGCCAAATCTATTCGGAGGATGGACCTGCATGCTGTGGAACGGATTGTTCTTCCATATAGCCCTGAAATATTAGCAGACCTGTCAGCTGCGATTGAAAGAAGTCTGATTGCTGCTGAACAGATGATTGAGAGCTATCGGGTTCTTGTTGATGCGACTGATGAAGCTCAGGAAAAGCTCCTGATGGATCGTTTTATCGAACATCTGCGTGTCTATGTTAATACGGCAAGCGATTATGATATTTCTCTCATGCATGCTGAAGGGGCCTTCAGTCAGTTTGTCTATACCGGGCTGGATGAGACGGCCCGGTTTCTCTTGTATTCCCTTATCGGTTTTGCTTTAACCTGTCTGCTGACAATGGGGGTTATCCTGCTCTATAATCTTCAGCGCTCCAGAACGCTGGGGAAATTGCAGGATAGTCAGAGAGAACTGCACAGCAGTCAGATGCTGCTGGCCCAGGCGGAGAGCGTTTCCCGTCAGGGAGCCTGGGAATGGAATGCGGCTACAGATGTTCTCAGGTTCTCAGAGAACTGGCGACGTATTCATGGCTCGTCCCGGACACAGATGAAAAGCGCTGAACTCAGAGAGTTTGTCCATCCTGAGGATGTCCGTGAGTTTGGCAGGGCTTTTCAGGCTGCTCTTGCCGGACAAACCGATTATGAGATGTATTACAGAATCTTGAGAGAAGATAATCGTCAGATCAGGTATGTGAAAACTCAAGCTGAAGTGGCTTATGATGAGAAAGGCAAAGCTGTTAGAATGTGGGGCGCCACTCAGGATGTAACGGAGCAGAAGAGCCTTGAAGAACAACTCAGGCAAGCTCAGAAGATGGAAGCGATGGGAACGCTGGCTGGCGGTATTGCCCACGATTTTAATAATATTCTGGCAGTAATCACAGGTTTTGCTGAGCTTGCTCTTGATGATGCGCGGGAGGGCAGGGGGGCCATTGATGAACTTGGGCAGATTCTGAACGCGGCGGGTAGGGCGCAGGAACTTGTCCGGCAGATACTGGCCTTCAGCCGTAAGGTTTCTTTTGAACTCAAGCCGCTTAAATTAAACAAAGTGATTGCCGATACTGTCCCTGTAATCGAAAGAACCATTCCGAAGATGATTTCAATTGAACTTGATCTTCTGCCGGGGCTATGGGTAATAAACAGTGATCACAGACAGATAGAACAGATCCTTCTCAACCTCGCGGCAAATGCCAGAGATGCCATGGTAGAAGGCGGTACACTGAGCATCACTACTGAAAACAGAGAAGTGGTGGAGACAGAAGACCTGCAGCTGGAAAAGGTTGCTACCGGTAAGTATGTAGTGCTCACCTTTTCTGATACAGGTGAAGGAATGGCTGTGGAGCAGATTAATCATATATTTGATCCCTTCTATACGACCAAGGAGGTTGGCAGGGGCACAGGTCTCGGTCTGGCCTCCGTGTATGGCATTGTAAAAAGTCACGGTGGATATATTCACTGCAGCAGTGAGCTTGGAACAGGTACATCGTTTACACTTTTCTTCCCGGCAGTTACGGATAGCGGCAAGCAGGATAAGGATGAGAGGCTTTCAGGGGAAATGATTGCGAGAGCGGAAGGTCTGATTCTGCTTGCTGACGATGAGGATTCATTGCGACAGATCGGTTCACGTTTACTTCGACAGGTAGGTTTTCAAGTCATCGTTGCTGCCAGTGGAGAAGACGCGCTGGATTTGTATGAAGCACATAAAGGAAAAATAGATGTTGTGGTGCTGGATCTCGGGATGCCGGGGATGGGTGGACATAAAGCACTTCTCGAGATTCTTTCTATTGATCCGGCAGCGAAAGTGGTGATTGCAAGTGGCTATACCGCAGATGATCAGGTAGCAGCTGCGCTGCAGGATGGTGCTGCAGGTTTCGTTGCAAAGCCGTACCGAAAATCGGAATTGCTGGCGAAAATTCTGGAAGTTATTTCTGGATGAAAGTTTTATAGCCGTAATATCTTTATATTGTTGATTGTTGTTTCAATATCTTGAGCTCTTACAGGCAACAAAGTAAAATGGTTCGATGTCTAACGACGTTTTTCTCAGTCTTTTTACGTCTGATACACACTTTTGTATGGAAGGAGAAAGGTTATGAACGAGCAGCAGATCAGAGAGCTGGTTATTGCTTCCCTAAATACAATAGCACCTGAAGCTGATCTCTCATCTCTACAGCCGGATATAAGATTTCGAGATCAGTTTGACTTTGATTCCATTGACTGCCTGAACCTGGTAACACGACTTGGCAAGGAGCTGGGTATTAAGATCCCGGAGATTGATTATCCAAAGCTGGGCACCCTCAATGGTTGTATTGGCTATTTGGCAAAGTAGAACTGATTTTACAACTGAAGTTCTACTTTCCGTATTCCTGGATCATCGGGTACGAGTTTGCTGGTGAAACCGAAAGCGGCTGCAAGTCTCAGCATCTGGGTATTGTCACTGAGCACTTCTCCAAACAGCTTACGGATACCGCGGTTACGAGAATAATCGATAATCTTCCTCATCAATAGCGGGCCGAGCCCACTACCTGTCATTTCACGTCGCAAAAGAATGGCAAATTCCGCCTCTTCATTATCCGGATCTGCAGCAATGCGAACACCGCCAAATAACTCCGGTTGATTTTCTGTGTTGCGTCCTTCAAGCACCAGTGCCATTTCACGATCGTAATCAATCTGAGTAAGTCTGGCTGCCAGTTTGTGCGGCAGACTTTTCATGTGGTGGAGAAAGCGCATACGTATTTCTTCTGGAGAAAGTGTTGTGAAAATAGCGTGGAACCCTGTCTCATCTTCAGGACGGATCGGGCGGAGCAGCAACTGCTGACCATCAGGAAGGGTCAGTAACTCTTCAAGCTCACGTGGATATGGTCTGATAGCCAGACGAGCTGCAGCGGAGCCCCTGGGTGCCGCAATTCTGATCCGGGCATCAAGTGCGATCACACCATTTTCATCGGCCAGCAACGGATTAATATCCAGTTCCTTAATTTCGGCAAAATCACACACCAGCTGTGAGACTTTCATAAGTGTCAGAGCAATGGCTTCGAGGTCGGCTGCCGGGGTGTTTCGATATGCCTGTAATAACCTGTAGACCCGAGTTCGAGCCATAACCTCCCGGGCAAGGTTCATATTAAGTGGTGGCAGGCAGAGTGATTTATCGCGAATCACTTCAACAGCAGTCCCGCCGTGTCCGAACAGGATGACCGGGCCGAACTGGTTATCTTCAAATGCACCGACAATCAGTTCGCGTGCGTTGTGGCGCAGGACCATCGACTGCACGTTAAAACCTTCAATCCGCGCTTCCGGTTGAAGTTTACTGATGCGTTCCAGCATAGTGTTGGCAATGCTTTTCACTGCTGCCGGGTTTTCGAGGTTCAGGGCAACTCCGCCTATATCAGATTTATGTGTTATGTCAGGTGAGAGAATCTTTATTGCTACCGGGCCAGGTATGGTTGCAGCGATTTCGGCGGCTTCGTCTGGAGTGGCTGCAACCGAGGTCTTAGCCACGGGGATGCTGTAGGCAGCCAGCACTTCTTTGGCTTCATTCTCGCTGAGCCATTCATGTCCTTTAGTCAGAGCTTCTGAAATAATAATTTTTACCTGTTCGGTATCGGGAGTGAATCGGCTGGGGATATCCGGAACCGTTTCCATCAGCATTTCCTGACTGTGCTGATAACGTACCATCTGCATGAAGCCGCGGACAGCATCACTCGGGGTGGTGTAACATGGGATTGCATTTTTTCTGAACATGCGCCGGGCTTCAGCAGCAGATCCATCACCGAGCCAGCCTGCCAGGATCATGGGACGCCGAAAAATACTTTTATTATCGGTAACAGAACGTATTACTGCTTGTGCCGCTTCGGTGCAGGATGTTATAGCGGTGGGGCAGTTCATGACCAGTATTGCATCAATACCTTTGTCATCAAGCAGAACGGACATAGCCTGGCCATAACGTATACCGTCGGCATCCCCGATAATGTCGACAGGATTGGTATGTGACCAGGTGGGAGGCAGAATCTGATTCAGTTTTTCGATCGTCTCAGGTGACAACGTTGCCAGTCTTCCTTGTTTCTCAATGAGGGTATCGGTTGCCAGAACACCTACGCCACCGCCATTTGTCAGAATTGCCAGTCTGTCTCCGTATAAGGGTTTGGCCAGAGCAAGTGTTTCCACTGCATTAAAAAGTGCCTCCATATCCATGACTCTCAGGATACCCGCGCGCCGGAAAGCAGCATCGTAGACGCCATCTACACCTGCAAGGGCTCCGGTGTGAGAGGCAGCGGCCTCGGCACTTTCCTTGAACCGGCCGCTTTTTACGACAATTACAGGTTTCAGGCGGGCGGCGGCCCGGGCAGCGGACATGAATTTTCTACTGTTGGTGATTGATTCGACATAGAGCAGAATGGCACGTGTAGGTGCATCTGCAGCCAGATAATCAAGCATATCGCCAAAGTCCACATCCACCATGTCGCCCAGTGAAACGAAATGGCTGAAGCCGATCTCCCGGGAGGTGGCCCAATCCAGAACCGAAGTCAGAACAGCACCTGACTGCGCGACAAATGCCAGGTTTCCAGTCAGTGGCGCTACCTGACCAAAACTTGCGTTCAGGCACTGTCCGGGCACCATAATACCCAGACAGTTAGGGCCGGTTATGCGCAGCAGATGTGGTTGCGCTGCCTCCTGCATCGCTTTTTTCCAGAGTTTTCCCTGCTGAGAGTTCCCCTCACCGAAACCCGCGGTGATCACAACTGCTGCTCTGGTTCCGCGGGCTGCAAGTTCGCCGATTATCTCCGGGATAGTTTGTGGCGGAGTGGCAATGACAGCAAGGTCAGGGGCTTCGGGAAGACTCCTGATATCGGGATAGCAGTTATGTTTGTCAATTGAGGTGTACCGTGGGTTGATAAGGTAAATCTCCTTTGAAAAGCCACATGAAATGAGGTTTTTTGCCAGTACTCCGCCCACACTTCTGGGGTTTTGGCTGGCACCGATCAGAGCGACCGAGTTTGGTTTAAACATCGCATCGAGATTACGTACTGTCATGAAGTATCTCCTGTCTAGCTGTGTATATACGACGTGTATTCTGGCATGTTCTATCAGGCCGATGTTGGACCATTTTCAAGTGTTGAGGTATCCCCAGATGGTTGGCCACTGGCCTGTGCCTTTAGCAATCGTCTCATTGTTTTGCCGGCTCTGTTCTTCGGCAGTTGCATGGCAAATTGAATCTGTCGAGGAGCAATGGCGGAACCCAGCTGTTTTCGACTATACCCAAGAAGCTCCTGTAGTAAGTGATCGTCTGGGTTATGGGGGGAACGCAGTACTACACAAGCAGCAACTCTTTCTCCCAGCATCGGGTCGGGTATGCCAAATACCGCTGCTTCTGCTACTGCGGGGTGTGAGAGAAGAACTGCCTCTATTTCAAACGGGCCCACCAGGTGGCCAGCAGTTTTGATGATATCGTCAGCCCGGCCTTTAAACCAGAAATAGCCATCCTCATCTCTGCTAGCCAGATCGCCGGTCAGATACCATTCACCTGAAAAACACTTCTTATATCGTTCTTCATCATGGATATAATTTCGGAACATTGACGGCCAACCCGATCGCAGTGCAAGCATGCCGATTTCACCGGGAAGGACTGCAGTATTTTCCCGGCCGATGATAGTGGCGGTAATGCCGGGAAGCGGGCGTCCCATCGAACCCGGCTTTATCGGCATGCCGGGGAAATTTGCTATCATGATGCCGCCGGTTTCAGTCTGCCACCAATTATCGTGGATCGGTTTTTTGAGCATCTGTTCTCCCCAAAGTACCGCTTGCGGCTCAAGAGGTTCGCCGACACTGTGGATTGCCCTGAGATTCGGGAAGGTATATTCAGACCAGACAGACGCATCAATACGCATCAGGCGCCGGATTGCTGTTGGTGAAGTGTAGAGAATGTTCACCTGTTGCGATGAGATAATGTGCAACCAGCGCTGTGCCTCGAAGTCTGCCTGGTCGATGATGGTGGTTATACCATGCACAAGCGGGGCAAGTATAGAGTAGGAGGTTCCTGTGACCCAACCGGGATCCGCGGTACACCAGAAGATATCTCCAGGGTGGAAATCGAGCACGTATTTACCGGTAACATAATGAGTTACCACTGCTTCATGCACATGCAATGCTCCTTTGGGCATCGAAGTGGTACCGCTGGTAAAATGAAGGAGTGCCGGATCATCCGGCGCCGTTGGCGGGATCTGCCATGAGGATGACATCTGCTCGAGCAGGAGCGGCAGAGACCATATGCCATTCTCCTGATGCTCTTCTGTATCGACAAGTAGTATATGGCGTAATAACGGCAATTGTTCTCGGTGTGCTGCAATCTTACGCAGGTAGTGCTGTCGGGTTGTGACGAGGACAACCCCGTCTCCCCTGCCAAGCCGCTGGATAACCGGTTCAGGGCCAAAGGACTCAAAAAGCGGGCAGAAAACATTTACATGCTTCAATGTTCCCAGCACCACGGTGTACAGCAACGGGATTCTGCCGGTCAGGCTGAAAATCCTCTCCCCTTTGTGTACACCAAGCGATTCAAGCAGAGCAGCAAAGCGGTTGGTCTGTTCTCGGAGGGTTGCGTAGGAGATGTCCTGAAGAGTATCGTCCGGACCAATCCAGCGAATTGCTGTTCGGTTTCCTGCTGTTTCTGCATGGCGGTCAACAGCTTCATGAGCGATATTGAGACCACGGTTATCCGGCAATCCCTGCAATTCTTTACGTTCAGCCTGCCAGGAAAATGCTGCGGAGCATTGTTCATAATCAAGCAAATGTGGAATGACGTTATTCGGTGCAAGCGATTTCTTGATGATCGGATATTTCATTGTCGTCTCCTGGGGCGGTAGACAAATATCGTTCGTTAGAGAAATCTACATCACGTATCATAAAGCAAAAGGTATTCCATTTAAAAGCATATATGTGTATGGCCTGCTGAAATAGGCTCTGAAAGATGTTTCCTCAGGGAAGAATTCCGTTGAAGTGTCAGAAAATTTGACAGACTGGAAGGGAAACTGACACATTCACGGTCCGCCGGTTCTATTGGGGTGTTACCCGTTCTTGAATGTGTTTCAGTCACCTGTATGTCGGAGGTCGCAAAGCGGGGAGAATGTTATTGTGGCATAAACTGTGCAAGGCGTTGTTCTGATACGATATTTTTATAGGTGTGCAAAATGATATCGAAAGCCTCATTTACCAATGATGTGAACCATTTTCTACTGCCGCAAAATGGAACTGTTGAAGTTGTGATGTTTTCATGGTTGCAGGTTTTTGCGGCGAAGACAGCTCTGGAAGAGCTTGTGATATGTGTGGTGGAGTATCTTAGGTCTGACGATATAGGAGTCTATTCACTATGTTCATCCTATGAGATGATCGTTGTTGACAACTCTCTCTTTTTGTTCAAACAGTTGTAATGGAACATCTTCTTAAGTGGATATACGGTTTTTCCGGTTATATCCCGGTTATGCATCTTTACGTGGAGAACAATAATGTTGCCCACTTTCAGTCTTAGGGCGAAAATAGCTACTATTTTCGGGGTAATGGCAGTTATCGTGCTGGCCGGAGGTGTGAGCATGCTCTGGTACAGTTATCAGATCGACAGACTGCTTGGTTCGATGGTTGAAAAGGAAATTGTCCTGTATAAAACAGCTCAGGATATGGAATTAGCGCTCGCTAATCAAAAGGGATTTTTAACCTACTATTTTGTCGATGGAGATAGCAAGTGGCTGAAGTCTCTTGGACGATATCGTGAGATGTTTAACCAGTGTCTTGAGCGGGCATCTTCTGTTGAATTGACAGACTGGCAACGACAGACGCTCAATCGCATTGATCACGAATATCATGGTTATATAGGGGCAAAAGACCAGGCTATAGCCAACTACAAACATGGTACAATGCAAGGGAGTATCTCTAATCAGCACGAAAAGCAGAGGGATGTGTTTTTTGGTCTGCTGGATCTTTGCCGTACCTTCAGCCAGGAGCAGTGGAAGATCATTCAGGAGAGTGAAAAAGCAAACAATCATCGTTCCCAGAAACTGAGGATGACAGCTTTCAGTGCTATTGCCCTGATCATGACTCTGGGTATTCTTTTTCTGTTCATTATTTATAAACAGATTCTCGGGCCAATCAGGGGACTGGCTATCGAAACCGGTGGTTCTCCACAGGATAAATTTCTGGATGAGGTTGATTCTCTGAAGCACTCCCTTCATGGTATGATCCGTGATTTTGATGAGACCAGCGATGAACTTGCCAGAAGTCGTAAGCATTTACTTCAGGCTGAACGGATGGCTCTGGTAGGGGAACTTGCAGCAGGTGTTGCCCACACCATCAGAAACCCTTTTACCTCCATCAAGATGAGGATGTTTTCGCTTGGCCGTTCTCTGGAACTCAGCAAAGCTCAGAACGAAGATCTGCAGGTTATATCTGATGAGATCGCACGGATTGACAGGATCGTTCAAAATTTTCTTGAATTCGCCAGGCCTCCGAAACTGCGGCTTGAGGAGTGTTGTCTCGGGAAAGTTATCAAGGCTGCACTGACCTTGCTTGAGTACCGGTTGAGAACATATGATGTGGAAGTCATCTATGAATTTCAGCCGGAACTCTCCGCTGTCCGTATAGATGCGGATAGAATCAAGGAGGCGCTGGTGAACCTGATAATTAACGGTTGTGAGGCAATGGAAAACGGTGGCCGAATTACGGTAACAGAATCACGAGGGCTGGATCCCGAGATGGGAGAAATCGCTGTGATCACGGTTAGCGATAACGGGCCCGGTATTGCTGAGGCAATTCTGGACAAGGTCACGACTCCGTTTTTTACCACCAAAGAGGACGGTTCCGGGCTTGGCTTGAGTATTGTGGCGAGAATAGCTCAGGAACACAATGGTAAATTCATTGTATCATCTGTTGCTATGACGGGAACTGACTGCATTTTGCAACTGCCGGTGAGAGGTGAAGAAGATGAGCATGATTCTGATAATTGACGATGATCAGCAGCTTTGCCTGAGTTTTGCTAAAATCCTGAACGAAGACGGATATCGAACTTCTCTGGCTTTTACAGGGAGAGAGGGTATTGAAGCGGTAAAAAACATCAACCCTGATCTGGTGATTCTGGACATTCGTCTTCCGGATATGCATGGCTTACAGGTTTTTACGGCGATACATGAGTTTTTGCCGAAGCTCCCGGTAATTATTATCACCGCGCACGCGACCACGGAGACCACCATTGGAGCTATCCAGCAGGGAGCATATGATTATATCTACAAGCCTTTTGATGTACCGGAGATGCTGCTGCTCATAGAAAAAGCGCTTGTTGCCGGGCGCTGTATGTCGTCGCCTGTCGTCGTTAATCCTGCGGGTCAGGATTTTGCAGATAGAGAGGCACTGGTCGGTAGCAGCACTGCTATGCTTGAAGTGTATAAGGCAATCGGTCGGGTGTCGCCTACCGATGCCACTGTATTGATACGTGGCGAATCGGGGACAGGTAAAGAGTTAGCTGCGCGGGCAATCTACAACCATTCCCGTCGTGTTGATAAGCCTTTTGTGGTGGTCAATTGTGTTGCCATACCGGAGACATTGCTTGAAAGTGAACTCTTTGGTTACGAGAAAGGCACATTTACCGGCGCGGCTCACCGGCGAGTGGGGAAAATCGAGCAGGCAAGGGGGGGGACAGTATTTCTCGATGAGATTGGCGATATGCCGCTCAGTATCCAGGCCAAGTTTTTGCGTCTGTTGCAGGAAAACAGCATTGAGCGGCTGGGAGGCAAGGAACCGATTGATGTTGATGTGAGAATTATCGCAGCCACCAACAGAGATCTTGAGACTGCGGTAGCAGAGGGAAAATTTCGTGAAGACTTGTATTACCGGCTGCGTGTGGTCACTGTCACTATGCCACCCTTACGGGAACGAAAAGAGGATATCGATACCCTTGCCCAATACCTTCTGGCACGTCTTTCTCTTGAATTGAATATTGTCAATCCGGGGATCAGTGCGGAAACGATAGAGAGAATACGGCATTATAACTGGCCCGGGAACATTCGGGAGCTGGGAAATATCCTCAAAAAAGCCTTGATTTTCAATAGGGGGGCCCCGGTAGCGCCGGAGGATTTGTCCATCATCGAATCTGCACTATCCGAGCATTCTGAAGTAGCTTCTCTGGAGGTTGAAGGGAGTGTCAGGGGTTGGATTCGAGGTTTACTTAAAGCTGAAAATAATCAGAGAATTTTTGATTTTTGCCAGGATCAGGTCGGAGAAATTCTGGTTGAGGAAGCGTTGCTTCTCTCAAGTGGAAACCGCTCCAAGGCAGCGAAACTCTTGGGTATTTCGAGACCTACTCTGCATGCAAAGATGGATAAGTATAACCTGAAAGAAATATCTGACAACAAAGTGTAGGTCCTTAATGTACTACTGTTTATAGTTTAGCTGAGCTACTTAATAGACGCCTCTTATCCAGGGTACGTTCATGTAGAGGCGGAAATCTGTGAAGGAGAGTGGAATGAAAGATATTCAAAAGATTCTGGTTTGTGTTGATTTGTCCGATTATTCAAATGAAACCATTGAGTATGCGTTGACATTTAAAAAAGGATTTGGTGCTGAGGTTGTGTTGCTCAATGTTATAAATCAACGGGATGTAGAGACTTTACGATCGACGGATTATTATTTTCCCGGCAAGATCGATGTTGAGGAATTTGTACTGAAGGTTCGGCAGGAACGAGAGAACAATCTTAAGAAACTGCAACAGGAATATAGTTCTCAGGGAATGGATAATATACAGATTCAGGTCACTGAAGGCGTGCCGTTTGAAGAAATTCTGAAAACTATCGACGAGGAAAAAGCTGATCTTGTGATCATGGGCAATAAAGGCAGGAGCAATCTTGCCAGTACTCTTTTTGGTTCTACAGCCGAGAAAGTATTTAAATATTCAAAAGTTCCCGTTGTGAGTATTCGGAGCAAACTGCTTTTAGATGAGGACGAGTAGAGCCCGTAAGGTGTTGGTATCCCGGGAGCTGGTAGTTTTCGTCTCAAAACTACCAGCTGGTCCAATGTCAGTATTGCGTGTTCACGTTTTATCCTTCAGGTAAGCGAGGGACGAGACTCCGGGTAAGCGAGGGACGAGACTTTGGAACATCAGATATATGACTGTTGCAAATAGAGGCCACACTGTGTGATATTTAACTTCCCGAAGACTTGCTGGACGAAAATCAGTTATGTTTTTCTGGAAGGTTGTTGAAGATATCATGGATAGTTGCTGCCAGTCTGGATTTCTCTACCGGTTTAAA
>JBFHGS010000089.1:0-17611 GCA_041582995.1 Desulfopila sp.
CCCAAAAGTGCAGTGATAGACCTGATAAAGCAGAGCAACGTACCGGTCTATACGATTGGTTTTGGCAAGCGGCTTAACCAGGAGGAAAAAATGACCGCGACTCAGGTGGAGGGGGTTCCTGATGTCCAGACCCTTCTGGAGTTTGCTGCCGCAGCCGGTGGACAATACTATCCGGCAAAAGATCCAAAAGCATTGCAGGACGTTTTTGCTGCAATTAGCTCAAAACTTGGCAACAACTTTGTGATTACCTATCAGCGGCCTGAGGAGAACCGGATAAGTGACACGCCATTTATCTCCATGGTGGTGGATAACTCGGGTTCTATGAATAGTGATCCATCTGAAGGCTCAGACTGTGCTTTCAGAATGGAAAAAACTGTTTCGCTTTTTCATGATTTTGTAGCCAAGCTGCCCGCAAAAGTCATGCTGCAGTTTACAACATTCCAGACTCCGCCGATGTCCTCGCCACGTATTATCCAGCAGCAGATTACCAGCGATCAGAAGGCAAATATCTTAAAAGCGCTAGGGGAAATGGAAGCCGTTGGCGGAACTCCTATTGTCGAAGCACTGCGCACTGCATATGAAAACATTCTGCCAGTTCCCAGCAGCAAAAAGGTGATTGTGCTGCTTACTGACGGCGGACTTGAGGTGGAGACCGAACAGGCTGACCAGTACGCGGAACTTCTTAAGAAAATAAAAGAAAAAAATATAACCGTGCTGTTTGCAGGGATGGGTGTTCATTCCAAAGAACACCTGTTCGCCGATGCTGCGAAGATGAGTGGCGGAGATTATGTCATCAGTGAAGATGTTGAAGATATTACAGCCAGTCTCGACACATTGCTCACTCAGCTCAAAAACACTCAACCATCTCCCACAATTCCGCTGTCGGTCGCTGTCAGTTATTATGCACCAAATGGTGACAACCTCACCTATTCCGTCGTTGATGAGGTACCATTTTCTCCTCCAGCCAGGACCGGTCCGGTACTTGCTCCCGATATGGTAAAGGTAAACACGGGTATTCCAGCAAAAGGATACGATGCAACAGTTAGTGCAGCGGTTACCGGCATGGCTGCACCGGGGATTGATACCATCCTCACCAATACAATGGCATTCAACAAGCAATTTTCTAACAGGGCAATGAATCTTTCTATCAAACAGGGTTTTTATTTCAGTAAACTTTCAGGGGTGGACGGCAGAGACCGAGGCATGCAGTTTGTGGCGCTGGAGGTTGAGCTTGACAACATAACTCCAGAGAAAATCCGTTATGAAATCCCCAGTCTGTTTAACCATTTCTACATCAGTATCAACAACCAGGGTTTGTACCCGGCCTCGAAGGCGACCTGGCTGTGTGAAAAATCCATCTCACCTCATGGCAACCCGGAAATACAGGTAGAACCTGATCGAAAAACATCAGGGATGATAATCTTTGCTGTTCCGGCCAGTCCGGGTTTCAGCCAACTGTCACTTCATTGTTACGATACCAATAATGGCCACATCCATCTGCCACTTACGGGGAAGATGGGTGAGCATTGGCTGGAACTCGAAAAGCTTCCGACCACTGCGCCGGTACAACTGGGTGATATCTTTTCCATGGAAATGAAAGCCGCCAGTTTACACCCCGCAATTGATAAGCATGAAGCCGGAGAAAATTCCAACTTCAGCGTGATTGAGGCGCAGCTAGTAAGTAAAGTGCAGGCCCTTTTGAATATTGATCCCAAGGAGAGGTTCTGGTTAAAGATCGATACCGGCTCTGGCTCGTTGCTCAGCACAATGAGCAATGTTACCGCTGCGCTCCCTTTAGGGCTTCTGGAGCCTGTCATGCTCGGTCCAGCCTCAGATAACAGGGTACGCTTTGCCTATGACCTGCCGTGGATGATGGGCAAATACAGGTCGAATCTCTTTGTTGACCTGGCCTCGGGAAACGTTGAAATTCCTGTCAGTAGTGGCGAGGTGTATGGCGCTCCTGAGGCGGTTGCCAGAGTTACAGGACAGGGGGTAGAAGTTGTTGTCAATCAGCTCACTGCCATCGATGAGCCGATTTCACTGGCAATGCCGGGTAGAGCTGCCAATTCTATCCTTGGCAACACTGTCCTGCTGGATGTCACGTTTATTGATGTACCCGGCAATGAAGGAATCAGCATACCGGCAGATTTTTTTTCTCTCGTGAACAAAAATTTCCAGCCTCCGGAAGGAGATGGCAGCACTCATATTGCGGCAGGACGCATTGGCCTTGGCGGCGGGGAGTATTCAGATAGCGAAGTTATCCTGCCAAACAGTGACACGCAGCAGCTGGTGTTTGGTGTTGCCGAAGGGTTCGGGGTGTTTGAAGGTCAATCGCGCAGGGGAATCGTGGTCTTTAATAAGCCTCAGGGTGACCTGGCAGACTGGACCCTGCAATCCCGCTATCTAGGCAGCATGAAAGTTCCCATAGTTTCGGCAAAATTTGCCAGCCCAGAGCTACTGGGTTTTATAAAACAGGTGGAACTGGACACATCGTTTGAGCAACAGCTCGATGCGGCGGTCGCTGCGTCAGTTGCCAGATTCAATACGCTTGCACACCCTGTAAACCCGGTTCAAACACAAATCAGCCTGACTGCAGATGATGGACGGGAAGCTGTGCCGATGCCTCCGTTCGCAACTTTCGGGCTTCTGACCCTGTCACAGATCACGGATGAGCAAGGCTTTCTCGATGCCATGCAGAAACTTCGCTGTCTTCCTGTCAATAGAGATGAAGGTTATCTGCAATCTTATAGTTATGAAGCTGAGGCTGTGTTGACGCAGGGGTGGGGCGAGATTGGTGATATGACGAATCTCGCCCGAAGAGTGTTGGCCAAACTTGGTTTTACTCCTTCAGTTCGAGCACTCGCCTTAACTGAAGCAGGCAGAACCCTATTGCTGGAACAGGCCGGAATTGAGCAGATGAATGCCAGGATAATACCTCTGGGTGTCACCTATCAAAATGCGGCAGGAAATCGGAAAACATTCGTCATTCCCTTTATGAAAGACATCTCTGAGCTGACAGGACTGGTGTATCTTTCTTCAGATACCCTTGAGACGTCCTCTGGAGAAAATAATACGAGTGCACGAATCAGTATCTCTGTGCGCTATATACCGGGAGATATTAAAGGGACTGCAACTGCAGCTGGGATGGATGCCGGGGCAGCTCTGGGAGGCGGTGAGAATGGAAAAGCAGAGCAGGAAATCCTGCTGCTGGAACAAACACTGCCGCTTAACATCCTGAGCACTGATGCTATTGACTTGTGCTTTATGAAGCGAAACAGCCCAGGAAAACCCGATAGCTACAGTGCCTTACTCAGTTGGCCTCATGGCTTGATACCGGGAGATAACGTGCTGGAAAACCCAGGGCAGGTACTGGGTATCAGGGTGGTGGTAGATCAGTTCAATGGCACAGACAAGCAGCTGGTACATTACAGCTCCCTGGCAGATGGCGATTCTCTTGTCAATTTCTTCCAGACCATTGCACTTAACCTGCCTGATCTGACTGAAGACGCTGCGCTGACACTGGATGTGATGATCCAAAAAGTGCACGCTGCTGCTAAAAATCCCGATTCTCTCTCCATTGCAAAATGGTATGGAAGGTCAATTTTATACCGTTTTATCAGCGGACAGTCGATGTTTGATAACCAGATGGTAAATAATCTTCAGCTGGTGACGGGGCGAATCTGGAAACCTCGCTGTATCATTGTCAGCTCGCGTTTAAGCAGTGAGGGAATACTGCACACATCGATTGATCTTCTCCAGCCTTTCAACGAAATTCATAGCGGTGAGGAACAGGCCAGGCAGGCATACAATCTTGCCTCCGGCTTTTATCTTTCATCGCTGGAAAAAGAGGTATTACCCGGTAAAAACAAGGTGGGCTATTTTGATCTCTGGGCACTGGCACCCGAGGGTACTGTCATTGAATGTATTCCGAGCCTTGAGGAGAACCGCGATGCCCTGTTTGATAAAATGGCCGCTATTGGCAAATATCCACCCCTGTTACTTGAGACAGTGAAAGAGAATCACAAGGCGCTTTTTGTGCCAACGGAACCTACCCTTTTTGAGGGCGAGAAACGCTGGGCCTGGCTGGAAATGGACCCGGACAGCTATCAGGTTCTCTCTGTCTTTGACACTGGTCTTCATTCAGCCATGGCCGAGTTCAATGTCAGCCTTATTCCCAGCATGGATGACTCTGCCCAGTGGATGAGAGGTATCTGGATAGGTAATATTGTTTCTTTATGGTCTGTATGCACTGCCTCACTTCAATATGGTGACAATTACAAAGTGGTTTTACAGGAGGCGAAAAAATCTGCCGAGGTGGTTGGTAAAGTGCTGGAAGATTTCCTCTCCAAACAGGGAAGCCTTGACAGTAAGAGTTATGGCAAAAGCCAGGCTGTCACACCAAACGGAAGCCATGCGATTGATTTTAATATCAGCATGTCCGGTTTACAAGGTAGTTTTAAACAGAATATGATCGATTTCAATGGAGGATATTCTCTGGCGGTGGACACGTATTTTAAAGTGATTGCCCCGGATCCGAAACTGCGTTCTCCCGGACCACCTCCGAAACTTCCTGATTATAACTAAGGGGTACAGATAGAGGCATGCTCCTGTTCTTTTAGAACGTGTACCATTGACCAGGATCATGCAGTTTTACATTATCCTGAGATGTTAAAGGAGGACGGATTAACACGAGTAAATCCAATCTCAACTACCATCTTTACCCTGAAAAATATCTCTTATGGAAACATGCAACGTATGACAATAAGGGAAAATGCTACTGCATGCATAATCAGCAGAACATCAACGACCACTCGGAAGAGTCCTTGGCGCCGTCGATGTTCTGCTGCAGTTTTTTACTTGGATAGAAGAATCGGCATACCCATGATCGGCCAGATTAACGTAACCATCAGCCAGACGACAAAGATCAAGACAATACTCGCCAGCACACCATAGCGGAAAAACTCACCCGCAGTAAATTGCTTCGAGCCGTAGGCAATTGCATTCGGTGCCGCCCCAATCAACAGAAAGAATGGCATTCCGGCTGTCGCCAGAGCAGAGAAGAATATCACGTCACCAGCCACACCAAGGTATGGAGCAACAACCAGAGCCACCGGCAGGGAAATCGCAATCGCCGCCACGTTCATGATGAAATTGGTCATGACCATGACAAAGAAGGCAATGCTCAGAATAAACAGAATTGCCGGAGCCTCTTTGAAGAGGCCAAGCCAGTTGACAGCCAACCACTCCGCAGCATGAGTCTGCCAGAGACAGAAACCGATAGACATCGCACCACCGAAGAGCAGGATGATATTCCATGGAATATCTTCAAGATCTTCGACCTTCAGGATGTTGAACGCAAAGAATAACAGGGTTGAAGAGAGAAGAATAGCTGTTTTATCGATAGTTTTCAGCGCCGGGACAAAGTTTTTAGCGGCAATCAGGGTGATTACAGAGAGAACAATTATCAGGGACAATTTTTCGTTTCTGCTCCAGATACCCAGATCTGCATACATCCGCTTTGCACGCTCTTTGAGCCCTGGTATAACAGCTTTTTCCGGCTTGAAGAAAACCATCATCATTGCCCATAACACACCGACCATAATCCAGCCTAACGGGAACATATAATAGGTGAGCTGGAAAAAACTGATTTCGACACCAGTCATTTCCTTGAAAAAAGCAATACCTACAGCCGCCCTGGCTGAGCCCAGCAGGGTTATGATACTACCGGCACCAGCCACATAAGCCATGCCGATAAAAAGACCTTTGCCAAACCTGGTTGGTTTCTCGTCTTCAGAGTAAAGGGCATTAATCGCCATTAAGAGCGGGAACATAGTTGCCGCCACCGCAGTATGGGCCATAAGATGGGTCAGGGCGACGGTCATAACGAAACAACCGAGATAGATCATGCTGGTCCGCTCTCCAACCACAGACAGCATTTTATATGCCATCCTCTTGGTCAATCCGCTTTTGGTGAAGACCAGACCGATAACAATGGAACCAAAGATAAAAAGGACCGAGGGATCCATGAAATCCTTGAAGGCAATTTCAGGTTTACGAATGAGAAACAGCGCCTGAATTACCCCAATGGCAATGCCGGTTACCCCAATAGGCAGCACCTCGAAAATCCACCAGGTAGCGGCAAGGGCAAAGAGTGCCAAGGCCCCTTTTCCCTGCGCGGATAAGCTAAAATGTTTGCCCATTGGGTCGATGGCATCCGGCCAGGGAGGGGCGTAATAGATGATACTGAACAAAGCGATCCCGAGAAAGAGAAAGAAGACCCTCTTCCAGTCATACGGGATGTTAACCTCCGCCGATGCACTATATGTTGCTGACATAGTATCTGCCCTTCCTTCATTCTTTATGGTTTAGTAGTTATTGATATAAGAGTGTCACCAATGGCACCGAATATCTCGGCCAACTTGACAACTCCACAGAGTACCCCCTGCTCTTCAACAGGGAGCACTGTTTCCCCGCCCAGAACCATGACCGACATGACCTGGATAAGATCGGCTGATGCCGGCACAATTTTGATATCTTTTTCTATCACTGAGGAGAGCCCGGCATTGAGGTGGGAGACACCCTCTTTGATGAGGACTCCGTTGAGAAGAGTTGACAGATCACTGTATTCCTGTGTTCTCCCTTCAAAATGTTTAATGTCGGAAGAGTCAAGCAGGGTAGAAAAAAGTATCCGTAAAATTCCCTGCTGAGTAACCCGGCCGACCAAACTTCCCGTGTCGTTCACCACCATCAGTTCATTAAAACCACAGGGACCGGAACTACCCACAGGGCAAAACGACCGAAGCTGTTGAATCGCCTCCAGAACAGTACTGCTCTCTTTCAGGCAGGGGAAGCCTGTCAAAGGTATCATGATGTCCCGTATAGTCTGTTTTTGAGTCATTACTTACTCTCTCCTTGTTATAACTTAAAATATGAGCTGCTCTTGTTGAGCTCCACAATTAGGCCAGACGACAATTCTCATGACTACCAGGCTTTGGTTTGTAAAATTTTTTCGATATCCCTGACACTCTTGTTTTCCAGGATGTGTACACGCTTATCCTTAGCTTCACTGATTTTCGTCACGAGCTCGGTGATGTTGACCGGTTTCTGCAAAAAATCTTCGGCACCCAACTTCATCGCCTCAATACTGGTTCTGATCGAACCCTCTCCCGTGAGCATGATTACTTCAGCATCAGGTTGCTTAGCTTTTATACGCTTCAGGGTCTCTAAGCCGTCAATACCTGGCATAGATAAGTCGAGAACAACGAGATCAAAATCCTGGTTATCAACGGTCGACACTGCATCAACTCCAGTTGTCGCCATAGTGACCTGCATACCGCGTACTTCGAGTCGTTCGGCAAGCGTCGTCAAAAATAGCTCTTCGTCGTCAACCAGCAGCACCTTAGCCTTGATTATTTCTGCCATCTCAAAATCCTTTCTCTGTTCAATGAATGTTAGAGGTGCGTACGCAGGAAACATATTTATATTTATTTCATTATCTTACTGCCAAACGTAGCACCGGTGTTTTTTCATACGTGCAGGAGCCCTCACTCAGGTAATGAACATTCGTAAACTGGTATGGTAAAAGTGAAGTTGCTGCCTTTCCCCGGAATGGATTCAACCCAGATTGTACCGCCATGAGCTCGTACAAGTTCCTTTGAGATTGCCAGCCCCAACCCTGTTCTTCCGCTTTCGTGTTTGTTAACCTGAACAAATTTCTGAAATATCCGGGTCTGATGTTCAGCAGGAATCCCGATACCATCATCCACTACAGATATATGGATATCACCGCCAACTTTTTGGGCGGTGAGTCGTATGTAACTCCCCTGACCAACATACCTGAGCGCGTTTGAAACGAGATTGGAAAGAACCCAGACAATCTTGTTGGCATCTGCCCGAACAGGTGGAAGATCTTCTGTATTATCAATATACAAGAGAATATTTTTCATACTGACCTGTCCTTTAAAAATATTGCGTGCATGTTCAAACAACGCGGCAACCGAAATACTTTCGAGTTCAAGATCAAATTTACCAGCCTCAATCTTTGCCAGATCAAGCAGGTCATGAACCATTGTTTTCATGCGATACACCTCGTCATGAGCAGCCATCAAAAGCTCTTTTTCTCTGTCAGGAAGGAATTGAACTGCATGTTCAAGAAGAAGGTCAATACCCATTCCAAGGCTGGTAAGCGGGGTACGCAATTCATGCGAAGCGGCCATGACAAATTCGCTCTTAAGCCGCTCCACTTCTCGCAACTGCGTAATATCTTTTAACAGGAGAACAACACCAGAGAGATTGTGAGCACTTTGACCTATGGCAGTAACCGAAAAGAGGTAATGACGGGTGATACCCGCCCACTGAAAAGTAATTATGCGCAGATCCTCAGGAACCTCGGGTGGATTTCCGGTTGTTATTGTTTCAGCTATGATGTCACATATGTCTTGTCCCGGAAGAATCTGCTCACAGTACACAACATCCTTTTCACTAAAGTCGATATTCAAAATACGACGACCAGCCGGATTGATACCTGTTACCTTATGTTCAGTGTCAAATACGACCAAACCATCCTCAATGCTGGCCAATATCGCATCAGCTTTATTTTTCTCGGCGATGATCCGATGAACATTCATCAGGTGATATTGGCGAAGTTGTGCAGTCATTCTGTTAAATTCAACAGCAAGATGTCCTAACTCATCTGTTGTCTCAACCGAAAGCTGAACCGAATACTCTCCTGTCGTTACCTTTTTAGCGGCATCGACAAAGCGCCGTAAGGGAAGCACAAGTTTTTCGGCAAAAACCAGGCTGAAAATCAGTGCAAGAACTGAGGCTGCTGATGCGACAAGCAGAGTTGACCATATAGCCCGTCGAGCTATTTTTCCCGCTTTTTCGCTGACCGTATACATGGTCTTTTCGTTCATATTTCTCAGTTTCAGGCAAGTGGTCCTGACCTGGCTGAAAACCGGAAAAATAAAGTTGTTATAGGTTTCTAGAGTTAATGCATAGGCCGGTCCGTTCTGACGATTCTTGTTGGTTAGGATATCAAACTGTCTGTGGTAATCTCTGTAGAGTTTTTCGATAGTAAGGACAACTTCCGACTCGCCCTGCACGGTGATGCTTTTTTTGGCACGATCAAGTCCCTCCATAAAAAGTATTTCATTATCACTATATTGGGTTACTCCTTTTTCAATGTCCCCAATAAACATAAGGAGAATAGCACTGTCTTGTCTTGCTAAGGCATCCTGCATATCTTCAACAGCAAGAATACTGCGATAATAATCATGCAAAATAGCGTCGGTAGTTTGGCCCAAGGACCATAAATTCAAGATTGCCCAGGTAACTACAAGCCCCATCAAGGTAAATGCCACACCATAGCCTACTAATATTTTCTTTTTTAAATTCATAGAGCTGCCTCTAAAATGTCAATGTCAGCTACACAACGGGCAGAAACATGATTGCAAACATCATGCCACAGACTATCATTCTGATATCAAAGGGTATTTGTAAAAAATTATGTTTGGGGGGATTGAACATTGAAAGGTCTACTTGCAAGGATCTTGAAAAACGCAAGGTCTGATCCCATTACGAGTAGTTCAGATTCCGTACGTTTTCCTTCTTCGCCATAAAGTTGCCTGATCTATTCCAAGAATACCGGCTGCTTCCTGGATTGAGGATGTTTTTTTCAGGACTTTTTTGATATGGAGTTCTTCAATATCTGATAATGTTAACAGATCGCCAATGACAGGGGAATTGGTAGCAGGAACAACCTTTTCCGGCAGATCTTCAGCGGTTATCTCTGGACCGGTCCCCAATATCACCGCTCGTTCGATCGCATTTCGAAGCTCCCTGACATTACCGGGCCATGTATGCTCCAGTAACGCCCTTTCAGCGCCTTCGTCGAAACCAGTGATGCTCTTATGGTTAGCGAGGCTAAAGAAAGCACAGAAATCCCGGGCTATGTCCATAATATCCTCCCGCCTTTCTCGCAAAGGTGGGACGTTTACACTGATTACATTTATCCGATAGAACAAGTCTTCACGAAAACGGCCTTCAGTGACCCGCTGTTCGAGGTTGACATTGGTAGCAGTTACAATTCTCACATTCGCCTTTCTAGACAGTGATTCACCCAGACGTTCATATTCCTTGTCCTGGATAAAACGTAACAATTTTGCTTGAATAGGTAGCGCCATGTCACCGATTTCATCTAAGAACAGCGTTCCACCCTCACATGCAGCAATACGTCCCGTATTCTCTTTAACCGCTCCGGTGAATGCCCCCTTTGCGTGCCCAAACAGTTCACTCTCGAGAAGTTCACTTGGAACTGCTGGGCACGAGACAGTCATCATCGGTTTCTTCGCTCTTGGACTAGACTTGTGAACAGCACCGGCCAAGACAGATTTGCCGGTGCCACTTTCACCGCGCAGTAAAATCATCGCTTCAGAGTGAGCGGCTTTTTTCAGCATTTCAAGCAGCCGCAACATTTCCGGGTTGTTGCTCTGTAATAAAGCCTCGGGAGCGAATCTCCGACTGTCTTCTTTCAGAACGGTTATCTCATTTTCAAGATCACGAATGTGCCCCAGAGTCCGCACCAGCAGCTTCACCTGGGCACTTGTGAATGGCTTTTCTATATAATCAGATGCTCCACTGCGTATTGCCTGGACAGCACTCTCGATTGTAGCATTTGCTGTAATAACAACAATTTTCAACCAGGGAGATTCGGCCAACAGCGGCGGGATAAGATCCATCCCGTTCTCTCCATCCAATTTGAGATCAATGAAAGCTATATCGAAAGAGCATCTCCTCACTTCTTTGAGAGCATCCTGCGAGTCAGCTACAGCTACGACGTTATGGCCCTCAGTTTCGAGACAATAGGATAGTGTCTTGCGGATATTTTTCTCATCATCAACAACCAGAATATTGAGAAGCCCCTGTGAATACGTCATCAGTCATCAACCAATTGAAGAAATGCAAGTTAAACAGAGTACTCAACCCAAACCAATGGTAAGATTATATCGTTTCATCCATTTTACATTAGTACCTCGCAGATTTTTTTATCTTTTTATAAAAATATATGCTGCGAGGTACCAGCCAAAGTCCCGGTTATTTTTCAACCTGCTCCATGCAACAATTTGTACTGCAGCATATAGATGATAATTCCACTAAAATAACCCAATGCTGCCAGGCCACCGATTTTTCGTACATACCAGAAAAAATGGATCTTTTCCAGGCCCATGGCGGCAACTCCGGCAGCTGAGCCAATAATAAGAATGGAACCGCCGGTTCCTGCACAGTAAGCCATGAACTCCCAGAGGAAACTGTCGACAGGATAGGTCACGAGGCTATACATACCCATCGAAGCAGCGACCAGGGGGACGTTATCAACAACCGCACTCGCAAGACCAATGAGCATGACAATAATATCCATGCGTCCAACTGTCTGATTGAGCCACTGTGCCAGAGATGTGAGAATGTGGCTGTGTTCAAGGGTTGCTACTGCCAGCAGTATACCGACAAAGAAGATTATACAACTCATATCGATGCGCTTTAATGCTGCGACTAATGTGAGGTGCTCCTTAAATTCGTCGAGCTTTTTACGGTGCAGAATCTCGCCTACCAGCCAAAGAATACCCAAACCGAAAAGTATTCCCATAAAAGGCGGCAAATGCGTTACTGACTTAAATATCGGCACAGCAACCAGAGTACCTACCCCCATAAAAAACATAAAGTTCTGTTCGAATAACGTCGTCTGGATCTTCTTACCGTTTCCATTATTCTTCGGTTCTATCACCTTTTTCCCGCGCAGGATAAAAGTCATCAGCGACAAAGGAACAATGAGACAGGCTACTGACGGCAAGAAAACCCCTTTCATGATATTCAGCGTGGTAATCTGACCGCCAATCCACAGCATAGTCGTTGTCACATCACCGATAGGCGTCCAGGCGCCACCTGCATTGGCAGCAATTACAATCGCACCGGCGAAGAACAACCGATCCTCGTGTGGTTCGAGTAATTTTTTCATGAGTGAGATCATGACAATTGTGGTGGTCAGGTTGTCAAGTATAGCACTGAGGAAGAAACTGACAAAACCGACCAGCCAGAGTAGAGACGAAAGTTTTTTAGTCTTGATGCGGGAGGTAATAACACAAAAGCCGTTATGTGCGTCGACAACTTCAACTATAGTCATAGCACCCATAAGAAAGAATACAATCTGAGCCGTGGCAGCCACAGATTCATTCAAATTTTCAGCAATAAGATGATGGTCCGCGCTCAACAGAGCATACACTGTCCAGAGTAGTCCGGCGGCAATGAGCGCTGAGGCTGATTTGTTGATTTTAAGTGGATGTTCAAGAGCAATTGCTGCATAGGCAATTACAAATATTATAACCAGGGTAGTAAGCATGTATTCCCTCCTTTGAACCAATAATTTTGTGGGGCCAACCTATAGTTTTCTGAAAAATTTTATTCGAATCTTTTTTTCTCGTAAATGGCGGTGAACCATGTATCTCAATCACTAAGCAAATAACGTTCCACCTTATATGTAGCTTATATTATTACATTTATTGAGATCGGATAACTATAGGGATTGAAATTTGAAAGACTTCATGGACTGAACCTTGAAAAATGCAAGATACTATACGGCTGAAGGGCAAATGGCAGGACAGGACTTTCCGGAAAATATATAGGTAGCTTATGACTGGTACAGGGGGGCAGGTATGGGGGCGAAAACCCCAACGAAGATCGGGGCAAGAGGTTACATTTTGATATAGAAACATACACACCACATGTAACCGGCATGCAACCAAACAAAAACAGCCACTCAGCTAAAATAGCTAAGTGGCTGTTATATATGGTACGCCCTGCAGGATTCGAACCTGCGACCTACGGCTTAGAAGGCCGTTGCTCTATCCAGCTGAGCTAAGAGCGCCTAGTGTTTGGTGTGTCTTTGATTAATCATAGCACAATCACGGTCGACACTATAACCAAACCGAAACAAAAAGCAACTTGTTCTTGCAGATTAATCGATACTGCGGATTCTTTTCCAGGCTGTACCGCTTTCAGTATCGATAACCATAATACCTTTCCTGGCAAGTTCTTCACGCGCGGCGTCTGCTGCCTGCCAATCTTTATCCGTGCGCGCCTGTTCCCGTTTCTGGATCAACCTGTTGACTTCTGGAGCCAATGGGCAGCCTTGCAGCCTGAAGATATGCAAGACCTCATCAAGCTTCCTGAGGCTCTCAAGGATGTATTCCTTCTGGTCCCGGTCAAGATTGTTGACCTGCAGTATAGGATTCGTGCGTTTAATAAAATTATAAATCGCAGCCATGGCCTTCGAGACATTCAAATCATCATTCAGCGCCTCATAAAACTGCTCTTCCATAGCTGAGACAAAAGAGGCAACCTCAGGATGAGGTTTTCCGGGAGGCAGGCAAAGAAGTTTACAGGTAAACTCATCAATCCGTCGAAGTGCAGTACGCACGCTTTCAAGACGTTTATAATTAAACTCAATTGGCTTACGATAATGCACAGTGAGCAGCATAAGCCGCACTTCACGCGCGGTATATCCCCGCTCCATTGCGTCACGCAACGTCACAACATTGCCGTTCTCGTGTGACATTTTTTTGCCATCGACCAGCACCATCTCCGAATGCAGCCAGTACTTTGCCAACTGTTTGCCGGTGAGGGCCTCTGAGATAGCGATCTCGTTCTCGTGATGCGGAAACATAAGATTGCGGCTTGAAGTATGAATATCCACCGTCTCACCGAGATTGCGGATAACCATAGCCGAACACTCAACATGCCAGCTGGGCCGCACATTACCCCAGTCAGTCTCAAAGAATATGCCTTTCTTCAATTCCGACAGGGTGGATCGCTTCAGCAACGTAAAATCTCTTGGATTGTCCTTCTCATAATCATCGAGATCAACAGTTTTGCCCACCTGGATCTTGCTTAGATCTATACCTGAGAGTTTACCGTAATCCTGAAATTTGGAGATATCGAAATAAATAGAACCGTTCTTCTCGTAAGCATATCCTTTATGCAGCAAAGTGTGAGCGATTTCTATCATATCCTCGATATGATCGCTGGCCTTTGGGTACCCCGCAGCGCGTCGTGCGCCAAGGGCATCCATGTCAGCCATAAAGCCATCTATGTATTCCTGAGTGAACTCTTTGAGTGGCTTGCCTGCTATCTCAGCTCCAGCAATAGTATTATCGTCAATGTCAGTAAAGTTCATATAAGCATTGACATCAAAACCTCTGGCTTCGAGATATCGTGTAACAAGGTCGGAGAAAACAAAACGTCTGCAGAGAAGCAGGTTAGCAGGTTCATAGGCTGTAGGACCGCAGCTGTATAAGGTTACGGCCCCCTCTTTCAGCGGCACAAATACTTCTTTTTTCTTACTGAGAGTATTGAAGAAACGTAGCTGTGATACTTTTTCATCAACCTTTTTGGGCGGTGTAAAAAGCGGCGTACTCAGGTAACGTTCACCACCATCCGGTAAAATAACCACCACCAGACCACTCTCGAGATTTTTGGCATAATCAATCGCGGCCGACATGGCAGCACCGCTGCTCATCCCTACCAAGATTCCTTCATGACGGGCTAACTTTCGCACCATCGTAAAGGCATCCTCATCTTCGATCGGCAAAATCACATCCGGGATCGACTTGTCAAATATTCCAGGACGATACGACTCCTTCATGTTTTTAAGACCCTGGATCTTATGGCCGCGATGCGGCTCAACAGCCAGGATCTGCACATGTGGCTGAAACTCTTTAAACCACTTACAAAGCCCCATAACAGTACCGGAAGTACCTAGAGTTGCGACCAGATGCGTCACCTTACCATCCGTCTGCTGCCAGATTTCCGGAGCCGTATTGTTGTAGTGAGCCAGCCAGTTAGCTTCGTTATTGAACTGGTCCGTCATGAAATAACGATCGGGAAATTCACGGGCCATGGCATAACATTTTTCAATTGCGCCATCGGTTGCACGCTTTGCAGGGGTGAGAAGAATTTCTGCACCATAGGCCTGCATAATCTTGCGTCGCTCTATAGACGCTGATTCCGGCATAACCAGAACACATCGGTACCCCTTTGCTGCACAGACCATGGCCAGGCCGATACCGGTGTTGCCGCTTGTAGCTTCGAGGACTATCTTTTCTCTGGTCAGCTCACCACTTGCCTCACCCGCCTCAATCATAGAGAGGGAAATACGTTCTTTTACAGATCCGCCCGGATTTCTCGATTCTACTTTACCGTAAATCTGCACCCCTTGTTGATCAAGCAGTCTGTTTATGCGTACAAGAGGGGTATTACCTATGACATCAAGAATATTGTCGAATAACATGTATAAACCATTAGCTGATTACAAGCTGAAGCAAATTGCGTGTATATGTTTACATTTATGTTGTTTTTCAGATTACCGTTGACACTCAATGGAAAATACAGTCTATCGCAGCGGGGTCAAGTCATTTTTATGACAGATGCAGGAGAGACTTCCGGTTAATCACGGACACAGGCTTTAGAAAGATACCAGAAACGAATCAATGCCTCTCGAGTGGCTTCATCTTCAATAAACGAGGCCTGCTCTTCAAAATGTTTCACATCTTCTGTGGGCGGAGCAGCAAACCGAACCTTGTGTTCATCTTGCTTCGTTTTTTTCTCAGCCTTAGGCAAAACAAAACGAATATCCTGAATACTGGCATTCTCCAGAAAAGTGTTGATACTTTCGAGTAAGAATATTTTCTGGAACTGAAACTGCTGCAACCAGGCTGAATTTTCCACCTCAACCCAAAGTGTTCCTTTAACAATTTTCAGCGGTTCGGTATGCGCAGCGGTGGTCTCATCCACAACTTTCTTCCAGTTAGGAAAGATCGAATGTTGTTCAATCTGAGCCTGCCAGCCACGATCGCGCATAACTCCCGGTAAAATAGCTGCCATCATTCGCTGTTGATTTCTTTTCCAGTCATCCCTCATTATGCCACCATCTCCGTTACGCCCGCAATCCGGGTTAGATTAACTCGCACATTTACCTTCTAACAGAATAATGATCAAGCATGACAGAACCAACAAAAAAAACCCGCATGCCTCAGAAGAGACATGCGGGCCGCAAAACAACAGGGTACTGCAACTACTCCAGAGACTAGTAGATGGTAAGGTACGCCTCAAGTTCCCAATCGGTAACTGCAGTGCGGTAACTATCCCACTCTTTCTCTTTTGCTTCAATGTACTTTGTGAAAATGTGCGGTCCGAGAGCTTCCTGCGCCGCAGCATTCACTTTAAACTCTTCGATAGCTTCTTTCAGGCTTGCAGGAAGAACTGTAATACCTTCTGCTTCCATCTGAGCTGCACTCATCTCGAAGATGTCTTTCTTCACCTCTGCAGGAGGAGTCATCTCCGCCTTCACACCCTCAAGACCTGCGTTCAACATCATAGCAAGAGCAAGGTATGGGTTGCAGCTTGGATCCGGGCAACGAAGCTCGGTACGGGTAGAAAGTCCGCGTGAAGCAGGAATACGGATAAGCGCTGAGCGGTTAGAAGCTGACCATGCAGAGTAAACAGGAGCCTCATAACCAGGAACAAGACGCTTATAGGAGTTTACAAGCGGGTTGGTCACAGCAGCAAAACCACGTGCATTCTTCAACAAACCTGCAATATAGGAGTAAGCAGTTTTGGAAAGCTGAAGCTTGTCACTCTCGTCAAAGAAGGCATTGGTACCATCAAGGTTGAACAGTGACTGGTTGGTATGCATACCGGAACCATTGATACCGAAAATTGGCTTCGGCATAAAGGTAGCGTGCAGACCATACTTGGCAGCAATAGACTTCACAACCCACTTAAAGGTAACGGTATTATCAGCAGCGGCAAGAGCATCAGCATACTTGAAGTTGATCTCGTGCTGACCTTCTGCAACTTCATGGTGAGAGGCTTCAATCTCAAAACCCATGTGCTCAAGGGTCTCAATGATCTCACGACGGCAGTCGTTTGCCATATCTTCCGGATCAAGAGAGAAGTAACCGGCAGTGTCGTTGGTAATGGTGGTCGGCAGACCATCTTCATCACGCTCGAACAGGAAGAATTCTGCCTCGGTACCAACATTCATTGTGTAACCGAGTTCTTTTGCTTCAGCCAGTATACGCTTGAGATTCACACGTGGGCAACCTTCAAACGGAGTTCCATCAGACTTATAGACATCACAAATGATTCGGGCAGCAGCAACGCCATCCTTGTTTCTCCATGGGAGAACAGTGAAAGTGCTGTAGTCAGGTTTGAGGTACATATCAGACTCGTTGATACGTACGAAACCATCGATAGAGGAACCGTCAAACATCATATTGCCGTCCAAAGCTTTACCGATCTGGCTCTTTGGAATTGCAACGTTCTTCATAAAACCGAGAATATCGACAAACTGCAGACGAAAATACTGAATGTTCTGGTCCTCGATAATCTGCAAAATTTCTTCCCTGGTCATTTCAGGCGTCTCCTTTAGTACTAGAGTTGATTTCTACACTTCTGATCATCATCTTACATATCAGATTCAATGGTGACAAAATAACATTTCTGACAAACTCTGCAAGAATAAAAAGAATTCTGTTACACTTTTGTCATTTTTAAAACC